>DATARE010000475.1:0-3122 GCA_036264295.1 Micropepsaceae bacterium
CGCCGGCAGCGTCACTGCCGCCCAGGCCGGGATGTTCGCCGCTTCCGCATAGGCGCCGCGCACCATGCAATAGGCGACGCGATCGCCAATTTTCAGTGTACGGACGTTCTCACCGAGCGCAGCCACAACGCCGGCCGCTTCCGAGCCGAGCCCGGCAGGCATCGGCAACGCGTAAAGGCCGGAACGATGATAGGTGTCGATGAAATTGACCCCGATCACGGTGTGTCGCACCTGCACCTGATCGGGCGCGGGTGGCGGCAGCTCGACGTCCTCATATTCGAGGACTTCGGGCCCGCCGGTCTTGTGGATGCGGACGGCTTTCACGGCCTAACCCAGATGCTGCCGGAAGAAGGTATCGGTGCGGGTATTGGCCAGGTCGGCGCAAGCCTTGTCGTAATGCTGACCGCCCTCGCGCGCGAAGGCGTGATCCATTTCCGGATAGACATGGATCGTCACCAGCTTATTGCCCGTCAGGCCGTCGATGACCTGTTTTTGCGCTTCGGGCGGGCTGTATGCATCCTTGCCCGCGATGTGTAGCATCACGGGCTTTTTGATCTTGCCCGCTTCGCCCAGGCGGTTCTGGATGTTGACCCCGTAATAGCCGACCGCGGCATCGGTGTCGGTGCGCGTGGCGGAAAGGAAAGCGAGCTGGCCTCCGAGGCAGTAGCCCACGGTGCCGATCTTGCCGGAACAACCCGGCACCTCACGCAGATGTTTGATCGAGGCCTGAATGTCCACCACGCCCTTGTCGGCGTCGAAGCGCTGCATCAGACCAAACGCCCTGCCCCAATCTTCCTGGGTCTTGTCAGTGAGTTGAACGCCAGGTTCGAGCCTCCAGAACAGATCCGGCGCGAGCGCGAAGCGGCCGCGAGCGGCGTGATAGTCGCAAATCTGGCGGACCACTGCATTGACGCCGAAAATTTCCTGAATGACGACGACGCCCGGCCCGTTTCCGGTAGCGGGACTCGCAAGATAGGCGCCGAAATTTCCGTCCGGTCCTTTAACGGTGATGTCTTTTCCAGTCATGGCGCGATTATTCTCCCCACTTTTCTTGGCGCTCGCGTAACCATAGCGGTTCGCGGCGCTCCTCACCATCCTCGTCGCGCGCCGATAGAACGCGAGCTCAAGCTGTGCCGGCGGGCGTCTTCATCAAAGGCGAATTCTCTGGCAATTGCAGAACATGCGACAGAATCGCCGCGCTGGTTACAGGCGGCGAACAGACCATGCCGCCACAGACATAGGCTGTGGGTTGACCCTCCTGCATGATTTTGCCGGCTGCGGGATGACCCGGCGGCAAATCCTCGCCCGGCGCCACAATCATGAGCAGCCGGTTTGGCAGGCTGCGACCGTTGACGGCTTTGACCAAGTCCTGGGTGCGCGGATCGTTCGGCGGACCGAAGATGATGATCTCCAGGCATGAGGAACAATATTCGAAATTGTTGAGATAGGTGGCCATCTGTATGTAATGGTTGCCGACGTCCCCAGCGAAGGCCTGGATCAAAGTATTGGCGCGCTCGGCATAGGCTTGATCGACAGTGGCATAAAAGAGCCTGCCATGGGCACCAATCATCATGCCGTTGGCCGCAGGCGCCTGCGAGTCGAAAGCGGTTCGCGTGCGCACCTGTTCCGGCACATCGGGATTTCTGGAATAGACATACCCACCCTGCACCACATCCCAGAATTCCTGGTCCATGGTCCGCGTCCAGGCGATGGCGCGCTGAAGATAATAGCGCTGTTGCGTTGTTTCCCATAAGACGAGCGCCGCACGAATCATCGCGGCATAGCCGTCTGCAAAGGCGGGATGCTGTCTCTTGCCGGCGCGATAGGAATGAAACAGACGATCCCCTTCGCCCAGCCTGTCGCAAATGAATTGGAAAGCTTCCTGCGCTGCCTTGAGCCATTCGGGCCGGCCCAGCGCGGTCCCTGCATTCGCCATGGCAGCGATCATCAAGCCGTTCCAGTCGACCAGCACCTTGTCGTCGCGTGTTGGCCGCACCCGCTTTTCGCGCGTTGCGAACAGGAGCTTGCGCTGCGCGGCGAAGCTTGTCTCCTCGGCCTCGGTCCAGCCGGCAAGGTTCGAGATCCGATGCAGGATGTTGAGCCCCGAGGGCTTGCCTTCATGCGGAAAATTTCCTTCCCGCGTGACATCATAGGCTTGTTTGAATCGCTCCGCATTGGTGCCGATGAGCGCTGCATCGATTTCAGCTTCGGCCCAGACGTAGAACCGGCCTTCCTGTCCTTCGGAATCGGCATCGAGGCTCGATGCGAAGGCGGCGCCTTCCACGAGCATCTCGCGCAATGCCCATTCGATGGTTTCTTCGATCTTCGTGCGCAACACCAGCTGCCGGCCGTGCTGCCAGGCTAGCGTCATGATGTCGATGAGCTGAGCGTTGTCGTAGAGCATTTTCTCGAAATGCGGGATCAGCCATTGATCGTCGACCGCATAGCGCGCGAAACCGCCGCCGACGTGGTCGTAAATCCCGCCGCGTCCCATATTGTCGAGAGCGCACAAGGTGAGCGAGAGAAATTGCTGCATGCCCGTGCGGAGGTAGGCGCGCCATAAAAGTTCGAGCACGGGCACGTTGGGGAATTTCGGCGCGCCCACGATACCGCCGTAGAACATGTCGCAAGTTTGCGCGGTCGCGACCGCAACGCGGTCGAGCTTGTTCATATCGAAATTGCCGGCGCGGTTCTGGTACCAGGCCTGCTCGAGATGATCGGAAATCTGGCGCACATTCGGCGCCATCGCTTCGGGCGATTCAGCGTAACGCGCGGCGATGTCACGCAACACCGTCTTGAAAGATGGGCGGCCGAAACTCTCCTCTTTCGGGAAATATGTGCCGGCCCAGAATGGTTCGCCCTTGGGCGTGAGGAATGCGTTCAGCGGCCAGCCGCCGCTCTTGCCCATGACGATGGGAATCCGCTGCAGCCAATTGTCGATGTCGGGCCGTTCCTCACGATCGACTTTCACGCAGACATAAAGCTCGTTCATCAACTGCGCGGTTTCAGCATCCTCAAAGCTCTCATGGGCCATCACGTGGCACCAATGGCAGGCCGCGTAACCGA
This sequence comes from Micropepsaceae bacterium, assembly GCA_036264295.1. Classification (GTDB taxonomy): domain Bacteria; phylum Pseudomonadota; class Alphaproteobacteria; order Micropepsales; family Micropepsaceae; genus CAIYRG01. The sequence goes on from DATARE010000475.1 coordinate 3,067, forward strand.
TGGAGACGATGATCAACCGGTTGGTCCGCTGGGCTTCGGCCAGCGCGTCGGGTCCC
>DATARE010000476.1:0-11781 GCA_036264295.1 Micropepsaceae bacterium
AGTGCGGTTATATCTGCTGCACCTTTCGCGGCAGCATCACCGCACTTCGCGCGAAAGACGGCGCGGTGGTGTGGAAAACCTTTCTCGTCGATACTCCGAAGAAGACCGGCATGACAGCGGCCGGCACGCCGACCTTCGGACCGTCCGGTGCGGGCGTCTGGTCCAATCCCACGGTCGATGCGGGGCGCGGGCTTCTCTACATCACCAGTGGCGACAATTATTCCCACCCCGCGACAACCACGAGCGATGCGATTCTGGCGCTCGATCTGAAGACGGGCCGTATCATGTGGTCGCAGCAAATGACGCCGTCGGATGTCTACAATTCCTCCTGCGGCGCCAAGGGTGCGAATTGTCCGCCCGACAATGGCCCGGACTATGATTTCGGCTCATCGGCGATGCTGGTGAAGACCGCCGCCGGCAAGGATGTGGTGATCGCCGGACAAAAATCCGGAATGGTCTATGCGGTCGACCCCGACGCCAAAGGCAAACTGCTCTGGCAGGCGCGCGCCGGCAAGGGCGGCACCAATGGCGGCGTGCAATGGGGCATGGCGAGCGATGGCCGCAATGTCTACGCCGCGGTATCCGATGTGGTGCGTCCACCCGGAGGGATTGGCGGTCCCGGCCCTGTGGGCAATGCCAATCTCGATCCCAATCAAGGCGGCGGCATCAGCGCCTTCAATATCGCTGACGGCACGAAAATCTGGTCCACGCCGGGATTTCCCTGCATGCCGCCGCGGCTCGGTTGCAGTCCCGCGCAGCCCGGTGCCGTGACCGCCATCGATGGCGCGGTCTTTTCCGGCTCGATGGATGGGCATATCCGCGCCTACTCCACGCTGGACGGCAAAGTGCTGTGGGATATGGACACGCGAAAATCCTTTACGACCGTGAATGGCGCGCCGGCCAAGGGCGGTTCGCTCGATGGCGCCGGCCCGGTCGTCGTGGGCGGCATGGTCTATGTCAATTCGGGCTATCCGCGTTTCGGCGGTGAGCCCGGCAATGTGCTGCTGGCGTTCGGGCCGCGCAATTAAGGGAGCCTGCGATGATACAGGACGATTTCTCCCGCCGCGACATTGTCAAAGCCGGAGCGAGTCTGGCCGTTGGTTTGGCGGCCGCACGCGTGGATCGCGCGACAGCCGCCGAACCCGTGCAGCGCTTCGATGCGCCGCGCGCGCTGGATACCCGTCAGCGGCTGCTGCTCAAAGGCGGCGCCATCATCAGCATGGACGCCAGAATCGGTGATCTCGCCAAAGCCGATGTGCTGATCGAAGGCAAATCCATCGCCGCGGTCGGCCCCAATCTTTCCGCCGTGGGTGCGACCGTCATCGACGCGTCCAATATGATCCTCATTCCCGGGCTGATCGATTGCCATCGCCATTCCTGGGAAGGCCAGCTTCGCCGCATCAATCCGAACGCACCGACGCTCGCCGATTATTCCAACGCGACGCATCTGTCGTTCGCGACCCATTATCGGCCGCAGGACATGTATGTCGGCGGCATGATCACCGCGCTTGGCTGCATCGATGCGGGTATCACCTGCGTCATCGACAATTCGCACAATGCCCGCAGCGCGGGCCATTCCGATGCCGCGGTGGAAGCCTTGCTGGATTCGGGCATGCGCGCGGTACATGCATCCGGCGCGCCGCAGGCCGGCGAATGGGACCATCAATGGCCGCAGGATCTGGCTCGGCTGCAGAAGAAATATTTCTCCTCCGCCGACCAGCTCGTGACTTTGCGGATGTTCTCCCCGCCCAATCGCGACAACTGGACCTATGCGCGTTCATTGGGTCTGCGCATCACCACGGAATTTCAGGGGCCGCAGGCCGCGGCCCAGCTCGATCCGCTATGGCAGGACAAGCTTGTGGGACCGGACAACACCTTCAATCATTGCGGCGCACTGCCGGAGCGGACCTGGGAAATCCTTCGCGATTCGGGAGCAACCGTGGATGTCTGCCCGCGTTCGGATGCGCAATATGCGCTGGGCGAAGGCATTTCCGCCTATCAGCATGCGCTCGACCATGGCATCAAACCAGGTTTTTCGATCGACAACGAAACCTCCTACAGCTCCGATATGTTCGCGGAGATGCGCATCGCCTTCTATATGCAGCGCGCGCTGGCGCAGAACCGAAAATTCGCGGGCGAGCAGAAAGTCCCCACACCGGTGAATGTGCGCGACGTGCTCGAATGCGCCACGGTGAATGGCGCGAATTGCGCCGGACTTGGCAACAAAGTCGGCAGTATCAGTCCCGGCAAGGAAGCCGACATCGTGATGATCCGCGCCGACGACATCAATCTCTATCCGTCGAATAATGCGCTCGGCACGGTGGTTCAGGCGGCGGACCGCAGCAATATCGATACGGTGATTATCGGCGGACGTATCCGCAAGCAGGCGGGCCGAATCGTCGGCCTGGACATGAACCGGCTGAAGCGCATGGTCGAGGAATCGCGCGCCTATCTGTTCGCGAAGAACAATTACAAAGAAGATATCTTCGCCGACAAATTGCCCAAGCTGTATTGAAGCAGTTTTGGATTGAATTGATCCAATTGAACGTCATGAAGGCTGAAGTGCCGGTCACCCACGATGCGGCAACTGTTAACTATGCACCTCATTGGATATTGCTGCGCTGACGCTACATCTGTAGGTTGCGCTCCACAGAAGAGGTGCCGCTCAAAAGGCGCCCGATTGGGGGGATGATGCATAGACTATGGGAGTCGTGTGACTGCGGCGCTGCCCGCTATGGTCACGCAGATGGCAGTATCAGTTGCTGGCACAAGGCGGGGTGCCGATTCGCGGAGCCGAATGCCGCTGAGCGCAACCCAATCGTGACAACGACGAGACGCGGCGTTGTGGGCTTGGGTTTACTGGTGGTTGTCGTCTTCGCCGTCTTTTTCTGGATCGCCACTGTCGACCAATATGCGCTGTTCCGCGAATATCGCGGACCGGTGCTTATGGGCGCTGGGATAGTCGGCACCGCAAGCTGGTGGGGTCTTTTGGGACGCAGGCAGACGGCGAATCCAAAGAAAACCACCGAAGACCGCAAACGAACCGGGCTGCGATAGCGCGCAGCCCGGTCCTCGCACACGCGAAAACTATTTCGCTGCGGCTTGCTTGCCGAACACCGATTCGATTCCGGCGGCCGCGCATTTCTCGCCATCGCCGCTGGACACGCCCATGGAGCCGATGACCTGGCCGTTATACATGATCGGAACCGCGCCCGGCTGCGGGAAGTCGCCCATGATATAGGTCGGCGCCAGGTTTTCACCCTTGCGCACGATCTGCGCCGTTTCCGAACTCGGACGGCGCCAGCGCAACGCGTTCTTTGCTTTCAGAAGCGCGGTGTCGATGGCGTTCGGCGCCGCGCCTTCCATGGCGTGCGATTCGATCAGATTGCCGCCCCAATCGAGCACGGCCATGGCGACGGTCGTGTTGTTCTTTTGGGCCCAGGCGGTGCAGCCTTCCACGAGACCACGTGCCCCGGCGGAGCTGATCATGGTGATGGTCCGGGTTGGCGCGCCCGCCGACGCTGCGAAACTGTCGGATGCGGCGGTGAGACTCAGCAAAGCAGTAAACGAAAGAAGATAGGCAGCGCGCATGTGTTTCCTCCCCATCATGGCTGGCGCCAGTCTACAGGCCGGCATGCGAACCGTCGAGGATCAGTGGGGCAGGGGCTTGCCCACCGTTTCGGGCAGGAACCAGGGCACGAGCAGGCCCAGCACATAGATGCTGCTGATAATAAGCGCGGCATTGGTGATGCCGCCGAATTTCGCCACCAGCGTGCCCGCCAGAATCGGGAACACCCACGCAACCAGCCGTGCGCCATTGAAGACCACGCTTGCCGCCGTGGACCGTACCGTCGCGGTGAAAAGCTCCACCGGATAAATCGCCATCCAGGAAAAGCCGAGGCCGAGTGTGATCGCCCCGTTCAGGAAGGCGAGCAGCGAAAACACATACAGATTGCCCGCCCACAAATAGGTCGCCCAGGTGATGACGAGCGAACCCGCGAAGGTCCAGAGCAGATAGGCGCGGCGTCCCAGCCAATCCGCGACGAAACCCGACGACATGTAAGCCAGCAGTCCGCCAAAGGTGTAGATCAGCGCGATGCGCGGGCCCCACACGCCCGCCATTTCGCCCTGAGCCTTCGCCAATTGCTCCGCATAGACAGGCGACCAGGTGGAAACGGCCCACCAGCCGGTGGTGGTTGCCAGCGACATCAGAAAGGTAAGCCATACGCGGCGGCGCGCTTCGGCGGAACGGAACAAAGTGGCCAGCGTGAAGGGACGTTTTTCGCCGGCGGGGGCCGCGTGCGATTCCCCTTCCACGGCGCTCCAGCGCCGCTCGCGCACCGCCGTCAACCAATGTTCCGATTCTTCCAGCGCGCGCATGAGATAGAACACGCAAAAACCGGGCAGCGCGCCGACGAGGAAAATCAGCCGCCAGGTTTCATCGCCCAAAGGTTGAGTCGCGCTGAGGATGAGCCAGACGATGGCCGCAAGGAACGAGCCGGCGCCGAATCCCGATTGCAGCAAGCCCAGTCCCTTGGGCCGCGCGTGGTTGGGCCAGGATTCGGCGACCAAGGCAACGCCGGTGCTCCATTCCGCGCCGATGGCAAGGCCGGTCATGAAGCGCATCGCGATCAGCATGGAAAGGCTGGTGCTGAATGCCGTCAGCCCCGTAAGCCCGGCATAAAACAAGACCGACAACATCATCATACGCTTGCGGCCGAAATAATCGGCCAGGATGCCGCCCCCAAGGCCGCCGATGCCCCAGCCCAAAAGCGTGATGCCGATGGCAAGCCCCGCATAGATGGCGGCGGACGGCGCCTGATCGGGACGCAGCAGCGTATGCAGCGCCGGCGGCAAGGCCACGATCAGCGCAAAGGCTTCATAGCCGTCGAAGATCCACCCCAAATAGCTGCCCCACAGCACCCGCCAATGCTGCGCGGTGAGGCCTGTCCGCCACGATGCAGCCGATGCGGACGTAGCTACCAACGCTTCCGTCACTCGGCGGCCTGTGACTGTTCGAGAATCAGGCGAGCAATGAACTCTGTCTTGGTCGACGCGTGTTGGATGTCATAACCGACAGGCTCGCCGTCATCACCGATGTCCAGCATGATGTCCTGTTCGATCTCGATGGTGCGGCGCGATGGCATGGGCCGCACTTCGACGTACAGGCTATCCGTGGCTTTGTCGTAGCGGGTCTTCATTGCGTGAAGGCTTCATCCGGAAAGGCGTTGTGGACGGTTTCTCCGTCCGACAATAGCACGACCCGAAGATAACAGCCGAGAGCCTCAGAGTAACCATAGAGACGGATACGATCGTCCGGCTGAATCATGCGGCGGTCTGGCTGTAAGACGATGCGACGAATTTCCAGCGGGTCAAGACCGGGGCGGCGCGGGAGCACATCGAAGGCGAAATAGCGTGTTCGCCAGAAGGGTGGGGGAGGCAATCGTTCCGGGTCATTGCCAGAGCGGGTCACGAATTTGTGTCAGTGGGTGTGCGGCGTGTGGCGAGCTTCTCGCCGGTCTCGAAATAGCGCCCCGTAACCGCCATCACCGCTTCTTCGGCGTTTTCCGCCGTCCAGGCTGAGAGCGGATAACCGTGCCAGGGCGTTTTCAGGTCGAGTGCAGGCAAGCCCAGCGCCTGCCAGCGCGCCAGTGCTCCTTCCATGAAATCACGCCGCGGCAGCGACACCGGCAGATAAGGATGCTCGCGGCAGGCATTGATCAGCATGGCGGACGCGCCCTTGCCCTCGGGATAGGATTCGTCCGGCCCCGGTGTCACCGAGGGATCGAGCCGCGGGACTTTGCCGCGGATGATCTCCACATCGCGATGCGGCTGCATGGAATAGGACAACGCCCACAACACCGCATCCATCGAATTGGGCTCGATGTCGCAATCCACCGCGATGAAGATTTTCCCCAGCGACGCATCGAATGCCGCCGCCGCGCGCAGCGCCTGCCAGGGCTGACCCGGCGCAGGCCGATCGAGCTGGATCACGAACATCATGTTGCAGCTCGCCATCTCGTGGCTCGCGACTTTTGTCACCGACGGAATGTTGCAGGCGCTTTTCAGATGGTTGAGATAGATCGCATCGAAGGCGGCTTTGCGGATGACGGTGCTTTCGCTGGGCGGGAATTCGCTGATGATGCCCTGATAGACTGGCCTCTCGCGATGGGTGATGGCGGTGACTTCGAAAATCTTCTCCATCTTGCGCGGGCCCAGATAGCCGCTTGCTTCGCCGAACGGCGCTTCGGGTTCCAGCACATCGGTGCGAATTTTTCCTTCGGTGACGATCTCCGCCCCCGCCGGCACCAGCGCGTCGAAGGTTTCCGCTTGCACCACCGCGATGGGTTCGCCGTTCAGCGCGCCCGCGAGCCCATATTCATCGACGCCGTACGGCACCTTGCTAGCCGCGGCCAAAAGCAACGCCGGCGGACCGCCGATGAAGATGGCCGCTTCCAGCGGGCGGCCCATGCGGCGCGCCTTTTCCCATTGGATGGCGAGATGCTGCGTGGGCACATCGGTGGCGCAACCGATACGATCGGGCGCTTTGATCATGCCGCGATAGATGCCGAGATTGTACGATCCGGTGTCCGGATCGCGGGTCACCCACACGCCAGCGGTGATGAAGGGCGCAGGATCGAAGCCGGGCGTCGAGATCAGATGGGGAAAACGGTCCACTCCGCCGCCGGAATCCGGAAAGCGATGCACGATGCGCTTCACCGGTGCGTCATCGCGAGCCACCACGCGCGGCGGCAAGTGATGGCCATGCGCGCGCTGCCAGGCGGCTGCAATATCGTCCGGCGCGACGCCCAACGCGGCGGCATAAACGGCGCGCGAGCTTCCCAGCGCACCCAGCACCACGGAACCGTCGAAATCCCGCCCGCGTGCGTCCGTCACATTGCGGAACCAGAACGCCTTGCGTTGTTCCTCCGCAAGCCCGCGAAATTGCAGCCGCACAAGCGGCATGATCTGGGTGTCCTTGCACATCGGCTCATCGACGATATGCAAGAGCCCATGCCGGCTCAGCGCATCGAGGTAATCGCGTAAATCCCGGTATGCCATCAATGTGTCCGCACGAGCGGCAGCATGGCGAGCGAACACACCACGCAGGAGAGCACCAAAAATTCCAGCCCGGCCGTGAAATTGCCCGTTACCCCGAGCAGCAGACCCATAATGTAGGGCGCAGACGAGCCGACAATATTGGCGAATCCGGCGAGGATTCCGAATCCGGTGGCGGAAATCTCACGCGGGACGATCTGCATGCAGATGGCGAATATGGTGGGCGTCGCGCCGCCCCAGAAGCCTGCGCTGATCGCGAGACACCACGCGGCGACATCGGCATCGGGCGCCATCGTCGCGAGATAACAGAACACCCCGGTCATGAACAACGAGCCGCCGCACACCGCCGCCCGGCGTCCGGTTTTGTCGCCCAGCCAGCCAAAGAAAATCTGGCCCACAATCACGAAAACGAAGGGCAGAGCCGAATAGAATCCGGTCATCGCGACATTGAAATGCCGGGCCTGCTGCAAATAGGTCGGCAACCAGGAATTCAAGCCCCACAGATAAATCAGCGTGCCGGAATTGTTCAGCGGCAGCAGCCAGAACCGCCAATCCTTCGCCAGCATCGCGAGCGCCGTGCCGAAGGGGATCTTTGGCGCGCTGGGTTCGAAGCTTTGGGCGTGTGGCGGGCGATCTTTCAGAAAGAGCAGGATCATCGGCAGAACGAAAAGCGCGTTCAATGCCGCCAAGACATAAAACGAGGCCCGCCAGCCATAATGCGCGACCAGGAAAATCACCGCCGGAAATCCGATCAGCGATCCCAACGGGCTGCCGATGGTCCAGAATGCATTGGCGAGGCTTTGTTCACTCTGCGGAAACCAGCGCTTTACCGTTACCGTCGCGGTGGCGAATTGCGGCCCTTCCGTGACGCCGATGATGGCGCGCCCGGCAAGCAGCACGCCATAAGAACTCGCCGCGCCCATGAATGTCATAGTGACCGCGAGAATAGCGGCAATGGCGGCAAGCGTCTTCTTCGGCCCGAACACATCGCCCGTGACGCTGAGCAGCAGCGCCGATGCGCCGTAAGGAAACACGAATGCCGTCATCAGCAGACCCATCGAAGCGGGATCGCTGACGCCGATATCGTCATGGAACGCGCGGTTGCCGAACAGCACGGCGATGTTGATGCGATCGAAAAACGCGGTGGTGACGGCGGCCAAGAGCAGCAACGACACAAGCCAGCGCGCGCGCACGCCCGCAGGCGCAGCGGCGCCAAGCGGCAAAGGCTGAACGCTGGAATCGTGCACGAAACCCTCCCAGAGCCCGCGAGCATAGATAGTGCGAGGCACTCGCGCCAGCCGAAGACGCGCACGAAATGCTTGCGATCCTTCGAATGTCATGCACGGTTGTAAAAACGCGAGCAACACAGCTAGCGTGCCTTATTCGGGGAATCGGAATGCGGGTTGTCGATGCACAACGTCTGGAGCGTGGCCGCAGGAAGGCGGTGACGGCAGCGCGTGCGCCGGACCGCCGGTTCTATTTCTACGGGGTGGCCGAGGCACGCTATCTGCTGCGAAAAGTCTTCCGGCTGGTGGAAGAGGAAGCCAAACGTGCCGGCGTCGATCCGCTGGCGCATCAGGCGTTGATCCAGATCTATGGCAGCGAGACGGGAGCGCTGAAGGTCAAGGATGTTGCCGCGCGGCTCGACATCACGCCGGCCTTTGCCTCCAGCCTGGTGAAGGCGCTGGCGGCGAAGGACCTGATCTCGACGGCCCGCGACAGGAAGGACAGCCGCGTGAGCTGGGTGAAGATCAGCAAGGAAGGACGTGCTTTGCTGCACCGCATCGACGAGCAGGTGCAGATTCACGTGGATTATTTCACGCGCGGTTTGTCCGCGCAGCAGACCGAAGCGGCCCTGTCGATCCTGATGTTTTATGCCGGGGTTTCCTTCGAACCGGCGGCCAAACCAAACGGGAAAGCTTAGTAGACAAACCTATTTGGATTACCTAATCTCAACCCGGATGGGAGAAGAATTCTTGCCGGCAGAAGACGCGATTTTCCGGAACTCCATGCGGCTGCTTGCCTCGGGCGTCACCATCGTGGCGAGCGTGTTCGAGGGCCGGCGCAGCGGCTTGACCGCCACGGCTGTGTGTTCGCTGGCGCTGTCGCCACCGCGAATTCTCGCCTCCATCAATATGCAGGGTCACACCTATGGGATTGCCCTGAAAAGCCGGTGCATGTCGGTGAATCTGCTGGCCACCGCCCATGAACGCCTTGCCGGGGTTTTCGCCGCCAAACGCGCCGCCGAGGACACAGACCGCTTCATCCATGGCGATTGGATCTCACGGACGACGGGGGCGCCGATTCTTGCCGATGCGCTGGCCGCGCTCGATTGCCGCATCACGGAGATCATCCCGCTCGACACCCACGCAATCCTGATCGGGGAAGTGGAAGACATATTGTTTGGGCCAAACCGCCCGCCGCTGATTCATTTCGAAGCGGGCTTTACCTCGATTTTGCCTTTTCCGGAAAAACCGTCATGAACACACCCTCGACACGTCCGCCACGCACGGGTGCGCAATATCTCGATGCCATCGCCGAAGACGGCCGGCATGTATATTTCGACGGCGCATTGGTGAAGAACGTCACCACGCATCCGGCGTTTCGCGGCGCCGCGCAATCTTTGGCGCGGCTGTTCGATGTGGCGGCCGATCCCGCCAACCGGGCGCTGATGACCTGCACGTCGCCCGCAACGGGAGCGCCTGTCTGGCGGTGCTACGACATTCCCAAATCCGCGGCCGATCTTGCCTCGCGCCGCGCCATGAGCACGCGCTGGGCGGAGGAATCCTTTGGCCTGATGGGCCGCACGCCCGATCATGTCGGTGGATTTCTTGCCGGTTACGCCGCCAAGCCGAGCGTCTTTGCCGAAGCCGGTCCGCATTATGCCGACAACGTCCGCCATTATCACGCCTATGCGCGCGACAATCATTTGTATCTCTCTTACGCGATTGTCCCGCCGCAAATCGACCGTTCCAAGCCCGCGCACAAGCAATCCGATCCCACGCTGCATGCCGGGGTGGTGGCGGAGCGCGACGGCGGCATCGTGCTGAAGGGTGCGCAGCAGCTCGGCACCGGCGCGGTGTTTTCGGATGCCATCTATATCAGCTGCATCCACCCGCTGATGCCGGGCGATGAGGCCTATGCGTTTGCGGTGGCGGTGCCATGCAACGCGCCCGGACTGAGAATTTATCCGCGGCGCCCCTATGCGGCGGGCGCGACGAGCGCCTTCGATTACCCGCTGTCCTCGCGCTTCGATGAAATCGATTCCCTGATCGTGCTCGACGATGTGTTCGTGCCGTGGGAAAACGTGTTCTGCTATCGCAATCTCCAGCTTTGCCGTGACCAATGGTGGCGCACACCGTCCCATTCCTATGGCAACCATCAGGCGCAAGCCCGCTACGCGGTGAAATTGCGGTTCCTGCTCGGTCTCACCAAGCGGCTGTGCGAGATCACGGGCGTCGATTCCATGCCGCCGGTGCAGATCATGCTGGGCGAGATGGCGGCCTATGCCACCATCGTGGAGTCCATGCTTAAGGCGCAGGAAACCGACGCCGCAACCGATTCCGAAGGGGTGGTCTGGCCGTCGAAGGCGGCACTCTATTCCGTGATGGCGCTGCAATCGGAAATCAACCCGAAGCTGTTGAACATCGCACGCGAGCTGGCCGGCGGGTCCATCATCATGCTGCCGTCCTCGGTGCGGGATTTCGACAATCCCGAAATTGCCGCCGACCTCGAACGCTATATCGCGTCGCCGGGCTTCCCATCGCGGCTGCGGACGCAAATCCTGAAACTGGTGTGGGACTTGATCGGCACCGAATTCGCCGGCCGGCATGAACAATATGAGAAATTCTACGGCGGTGCCTCCTTCCTGGTGAAGCAGAACATGGCGCGGGCCTATGATTTTGCTGGTGCCACGGGAATGGTCGACAGGGCGTTGGCGCTCCCCACGGCCGATTGAACAAACAGCCGTTGCAAAATCGCGCCCGATGCTCGACAAACCGCGGGCCTAAGAAGGGGTTGTCCATGAGTGTTGAGCGTAAGCCCGCCGCGTTCGGCGATATGAGGCGCTGGATCGATGCGCTTCGCGCCGCGGGTGAACTGGCGGAGGTCGATGCGCTGGTGGATTGGGACGTGGAGCTCGGCACCATTGTGCGCGTGGCACAGGGGGCAGGCACCGGCCCGGCGCTCCTCTTCAACAATATCAAGGATTACAACAAGCCCGGCGCGCGCTGCCGCCGCGTCTTCGCTGGCTCCATGTCGAACTACCGTCGTATGGCGATGGTGTTCGGGATGGACCCCGATACCCATCCGCGCGAGCTTGTGAAGCTCGCTCGCAACATCATGACCGGCACGCTGCCGCCGCGCATCGTCGAGACTGGGCCGGTGAAGGAAAATATCGTTACCGGCGATGATATCGACCTGTTCGACTTTCCGACGCCGTTGTGGAACCGCGCCGATGGCGGCCGCTATATCGGCACCTATGCCGGCTGCGTCACCAAGAATCCCGATACCAATGTGATGAATGTCGGCGTCTACCGCGGCATGATCGGCGATAAGAACCACATTCCCATTTATATGTATCGCGCCCAGCACATCGGCCACCACGCGCTGGCCTGGCAGCAGCGTGGCGCCAAAGAAATGCCGATTGCCTATGTCATCGGCTGGGAACCCACGCTCGATTTCTGCGCCGGTTCGCCGGTGCCCATGGGTGTTTGCGAATAT
>DATARE010000172.1:0-8154 GCA_036264295.1 Micropepsaceae bacterium
TGTGGTGGAGCCCTTGGCGCTCATCACCCCAACCACCTGGAAGGGTACATTCTTGATAAGAATATATTTGCCGATCGGGTTCTCGGCGTCGGGAAACAGGGCTTCCTTTACGGTTTCTCCGATTACAGCGACCGTGGCGTAGTTCGCCTGATCCTCGTCGGTGTAAAACACGCCCTCTGCGATCGGCCAGCTTCGGATCGTGGGCAGCACCGGCGTCGTCGCGGTAACGGTCGTTTGATAATCGACATCGCCATAGCGCACCGTGTTGCCGCCCTGAATGTCTGGCATTTGCGCCGTCACATTGGGAAGCTTGCCGATGGCAACGCCATCTTCCGGCGTCAGCGTCGCGATAGGGCCATTATAGCCGCGAGCATTGCGGAATTGCGGGCGCACGGTGAGCAGATTCGTTCCCATCTGGCCGATTTGCGCGATCACCTGCTGTTTGGCGCCCTCTCCGATCGCGAGCATGGCGACCACCGAACCCACGCCGATCATGATGCCGAGAAGCGTCAGCACCGTGCGGAAGACATTCGCGCGCAACGCCCGCATTGCCATGCGAAGCGATTCCCGGAAGCCCTGAAACATCGCAAGCCGCGAAGCCCGCTGGCCGAGATGCGACATATCGAGCGGCATTGCCAACGCTGCCACCGTTGGCGGGTTTCCATTGCCACTGTCGCGTACGATCTCGCCGTCCCTGAGTTCGATCACGCGGTTGGCATGTGCTGCAACATTGGCATCATGGGTGATGAGGATCACCGTATGACCCTGGCTGGCCAGATCCTTCAGCAGCTGCATAACTTCGGTGCCGCTTTTGCTGTCGAGCGCGCCCGTGGGTTCGTCGGCGAGAATCACTTGGCCGCCATTCATCAAAGCGCGGGCAATCGAGACACGCTGCTGTTGGCCGCCCGAAAGTTGGCTCGGCCGATGGGTCAAACGTTCGGCAAGGCCAAGCGCGCTTAAAAGCCGATCCGCGCGGTCGCGCCGTTCCGCCGGGCTGAGTCCTGCATAAACCGCCGGAATCTCCACATTCTCTTCCGCAGTCGAACCGGGCAGCAGATTGTAGCTTTGGAACACGAACCCGAAGGCCTCGCGTCTGAGCCAAGCCAGCGAATCCGAATTCAACTCCGACACATCATAGCCGGCGAAATTGTAAGTGCCGCTTGTCGGCCGATCGAGGCACCCAAGCAGATTCATGAGCGTCGACTTGCCCGAGCCGGATGCGCCCATGATGGCCACGAATTCGCCGGGATAGATCGAAAGCGATAGCCCGCGCAGCGCATCCACACGGACATCGCCGCCGGTGATGAATGTCTTGCAGATGTCCTTCAGCTCGATCAGCGGTGTGGTGGCCGCGGCGATCTGAATGGTGCGGAGCGGAAGCTCGTTCATCGGAAGATCACCGGCCCACCGGGCGGCGCCCCGACGGCGCCGGGACGCTGTTGCTGGCGGTTTTCCCTGGCATTCGCGGTCTGCACACCGGCGATGATCTTTTCGCCTTCATTGAGCCCGGACAGGATTTCCGCGCTGACGCGATCGGTGACGCCCACGGTGACGTTGCGCGATTCCTGTGTGCCGTCATCCTTCACCAGGGTGACCGTCGCGGGTCTGGGCCTGGAAAGGGCCGCGGGATCCAATCCCGCACCCGCGCGCCCGCCGGCGCCGCGTCCCGTCCCGCCATTGCGGCCGGCGCGCGCTGCTTGGTTGCCGCCGGCTTGGCCTGCTCCGGCGTCCCGCGCACCGCCCGCACCGGCGCGCCCGCCCGGAACGCCTGCGAAGCGAAGGGCTGTAACCGGTACCGTGATCGCGTCATGTGCCGCTGCCCGCACAAAGAACACCTGAGCCGTCATTTGCGTCATCAGCTGCTTGTTCGGATTGGCGACATCGAACAGCGCCGTATACAGCACGACATTGTTGGTGACGGTTGGCGTCGGCAGAACCTGGCGCAATTTTCCCGTGAACCGCCGATTGGGATTGCCCAGCGTGGTGAAATAGGCATCCATACCGATGCGCAGTTTCGGCACGTCGGCTTCCGAAACCTGGGTCGAAACCGTCATGGTCGTGAGATCGGAGATCGTCAGGATGAGCGGCGCCTGCTGATTGGCGTTGAGCGTCTGGCCCTGCTTTGCCGGAATGGCCGTCACGGTGCCGGTCATCGGCGCGTAGATCTTGCTATAGCTGAGTGTCGCGGTGTCAGCCTTCAGCGTCGATTGCGATTGGTTGATCTGCGCTTCGATCGATTTGACCTGCGCTTCGGCGACTTTCGCAGCCGCCACGGCGGTATCGAACGCATCCTGGCTGGTGGCATTGTCGGCCATCAGCCGTGTTTGGCGGCCGGCCTGGAGCTGGGCCAAGGCGGCTTGCGATTGTTTCTCGGCCAGTTGCGCCTGAAAATTGCGCAATTGCGCTGCGTCCGCATCGACCTTCGCGGCGGCAACCGCAGTATCGATCTCGGCGAGCAGCGCGCCCTTTTGCACGTCGTCACCGATCTGCACATTGAGCTTCACCAATTGCCCGGAGACCTGGGCGCCAACATCCACGCTGTTGAGAGGTGTCAGGCTGCCCACAGCAGTAACCACATCTTCGATGTCGCCGCGCGTGACGGTGGCGATGACGGGCTGGCTTGCCGTGCTGTCGTTGCGGCTCATATACCAGTAGCCACCGGCGCCCGCGATCAGGCAGAGAAAAAGCACAAACAAATAGGGGCGCCCTGAACGCTTCCCGGTTCGCGATTTGGGCCGCGGTGCCGATGGGTCGATGTCCCGGATCGGACTCTGCACGTTCATTCGGACAATCCTGTCGTACGCAAAATCATTCAACGATATCGTGACGATGTCGCTCAGAAATGTCAGTGACCTGGATCAAATCAGGGGTCCTCGACCCATCCGTCTCAACGTCATCGGCAGACACATGTGAAAGAATTAAGCCCTCGCAGTTGAACGGGAGATGAAGAGATTCTGCGGCGCTTGTTTACCTATTTCCCCAAAGGCTCCAGACCGGCCTTGGCGATGGCGGCGCGCGCTTCGGCCGTTCGCATCGCCTGGATGAAGGCCCGTGCCACGTCGGGATTGGGACTGCCCGCCGGAATCGCAACGGTGTAATTGGTGGCGTTCTGGACGCCCGGCGGCAACGGGCCGGCAATCTTCACGCCTTTGTTAGGCATCATTTCGCTGATGAAGGTGAGCCCAATCTCGGCTCTGCCATCGGCAACTGCATTCGCCACTTGCGAACCCTGCATCCCGTAAACGGTCTTCTTCTTGATCTCGTCGGCGATGCCCATCTTCTGGAACAGACCGTCCAGATAAATGCCGGATGTGCCACCCGCTTTGGGATCGACGAGCGCAACCGACCGCGCCGACATCATCGTCTTCTTGAAGGCCTCCGGCGTGGACAAATCGGGTGAGGCGGCGCCTGCGCGCACGGAAATCCCCATTGCCGCGCTCGCAAGATCCACGCGGGTGCCGGGCATGATCAAATGTTCTTTTTCAAGCGCATCCATGCCGGGCGAGGACACGAGGATGATGTCGGCCTTCTCGCCCGAGCGCAGCCGCTTCTGGAGCGCGCCCGTCGTATCGACGAGAAAATCGAGCATATTGCCAGTCTTCTTCGCGAAATCGGCGCCGACTTCTTTGAATGGCTCCTGCATGGAGCCGCCGACAAGCAGCTTCATCTGCGCTGCGTGCGCCTGACTGGCGATCAGTAGAAAAACTGCCGCAATCAGCGATCGTTTGAGCATGCCATGTCCCCCCACTTCCGAGTTACATCAATGGGCCGCGGGCTCGACACCTGCGGCTTTCAATTGTGCACGCGCTTCGGGCCGCGTGACGAAAGCAATGAAGGCCCGCGCGGCATCGGCATTGGGCGTGCCAGCGAAAACCCCGGCGACGTAAAGCTGCGGTTTTTGCAGCGAGGCCGGAAACGCAACCACTTTGAGATTTTTGTCGGCGACGAATTCGCTCATGAAGGAAAGGCCGAGTTCGGCATCTCCCTTCTCCACCGCTTCACCCACCATCACGCCCATGGGCTTTAGCGACGCTTTCTTTCGAGCAGCTTCCAGAATGCCCATCTGCTTGAAGACCGTTTCGACATAGCCGCCGGAAGCCGCCGCGGCGACCGGATCGGGATAGGAGATCGTGCGCGCGGCCATCACCGCCCGTTTCAATGCATCCGAAGACGAAACATCCGGGGTGGGCGCAGTCTTCTTCACCACGACGCCAAAGAGAGAACTCGCCACGTCCTTGCGTGTGCCCGGTGCAAACTTGCCCTCTTTCTCGAGCGTGTTCGCGGCTTCGTCGGAAATAACGATGACATCGCCTTTTTCGCCGGCTTTCAATTTGTTCATGACGCCGCCGGTCGTGCCGAGCGAGAATCGCAACGTGTGCCCGGTTTGGTGGCTGAATTCCTCACCCAATTCCTTCAACGGATCGGCCATCGAACCGGTGGCGAAAATGGTGAGTTCGGCCGCGTCCGCTGTGCCGGCCGATATCGCTGCAAAAGCGAGAAGTGCGAAAAACGAAAACTTCATCGCCCGGTTCTCTCAGTGACCCGCGGGCAGCACGTTAAGGCCCGCTGCCTTGAATACCGCTGCGCCCGAGGGGCTCGTCATCGCTTGAATAAAACCGCGTGCCGCATCAGGGCTGCCGCTCACCATGGTCACGGCAGCGATGTAATCGGTCGGGCTTTGAATGGCATCGGGCAGCGGGCCTGCGATCTTCACGCCCTTGTTGGGTGCGAGCTCCGCGATGAAGCTGATGCCGATCTCCGCGTCGCCCTTGGCCACCGCGTCGGCCACTTCGGAGCCTTGGTTGCGGTAAACGATCTTCGGTTTCATCTGATCGAAAATACCCATGCGCTTCATCAGGCCTTCGAAATAGGTGCCCGAGGTCCCTCCGGCCATCGGATTCACATAGGACACCGACCGCGCCTTCAGCAGCGATGCCTTCAGCGCATCGGCGGAAGACAGGTCGGGCGGCGTAGCGTTCGGGCGCATTGCAACGCCGATCAAGGCGCGGACCAATGGCGTGCGGGTTCCAGCGGCGATGCGGTTTTCCTTTTCCAAAGCATCCAATCCCGCCGCGGTGACCACAACCACATCGGCCTTTTCGCCCGCGGCAAGACGCTTTTGCAGCGCGCCCGTGGTGTCGGACACGTAATCGAGCTTATTGCCGCTGGTCTTGGCGAAGGCGGCCCCGATCTTCTCCACCGTTTCCGTCATGGCTCCGCCAACGAAAACTTTGACCTCGGCTGCGTTTGCCATGGCACTCGCGCACAGAAGCGACAAGGCGGCCCCCGCCGCCATAATGAACTTGTGTTTCATGCTCTCCCTCCGCGCCCGGATCGGCGGGCGTCTGATAGCCGCTGTTTTAGCAGAACGCTGGGCGAAAAGCGCGATCCGCAACAGGCGGCACGCTGTGGTCCGGCGTAATCTCTCCGCAGGGCGCGGCTGCAAGCAGCTCCCTATCTTGTGAATGGGAGCAGCAAAACCGCTGTCTGTTGTGGTTCTGCTCAGCGGACCACGGCGTTCCTCAAAGGCCAAGGCGGCGTTGGCGGCATGTGCCCCATGACAAACGGAACTTGGAACCTTTCCGGCACGTTACCTCAAAGACCTTCCGCCCCGGGCTAAGTCCCTAAGGTATCAACAGAAAATGAAATTGGCCGTCGTCATCAATGTCAGCCCCGAGCAAGCTGCGATTCGCCATGCGATAGACACGCAGAAATTGCTGCTCGAAGGACTCGGCGTGCGGCTCGAATCGATCCGATTGGCCGCGCCACGTCTGTTGCACAACGCTTGCGCATCTGCGCTTGCGGAAAAACCCGATGTCCTCGTTGCCATTGGCGGCCCGCGCGCCGCGCGCCGCGCGGGTCAGGTTGCCTATCAGCAGGGCGCACCAATCCTCTTCCTGCCGGGCTTTCGTGCGCCCGAATGGGCGCGCCAGCTTTGGAACGGCCTCTCATTCGAACACATGGTGGCGGCGCTTTCTCGCGGGGATTTGCGGCCGGTGCGAATCCGGATTGCCATGGCCGAAGATCAGATCTTTTTCGAACAGGCGAGCTGCGGCCTGCTTCCGCATTTGCCCGAGCTTCGCGCGGCCTTGGAAGATGCCGATAGCATCGATGAGACCTGGCGCGTTCTGGCGCGCGCGGGTCAGTTGTTGCGCTTTGTGTTGCGTCCCGGCGTCCGCTTTCGTCCGGGCGATGGCGACGCCGATCGGGCCGCGGCGCTGCTTCTGGAAATGCCCGAAATACACTTGCGCATGGAGAATTGGCGCGAAGCCGCCCTGCCGGCATTCAGATGCTCGGCCATCCATCGGGGTGCGGTGGCGCAGCTGACGGGACTGGTGCGTGATGGTTTTGGGGGCTGGCGGCGCGGGCGCAAACAGGAATTCGAATGCACGAAGCTTGTCGCTGAAGCCGGCCGGCCGAGCTGGATATTGCTGGACGGAGATCCGGTGCGCTTCGAGCGGCCGGTGCAATTTCGTTTTGCTGCCAATCGTGTGCAGACCTTCATGTTCAATCCGCCCCGGCTGCATACCAATGACAATTCAAGAAATCGGGGCCAGCAGTCCCTGGCTCTGGAAGCGTCACCCGAGCCGGCATGGAACCGTCCCGGCGCTTCTCACGTTGCCATGCCGGAGCCGCGCACGCGGCACGCACAAAGGTAGAAGCAGGTGTGATCATGCTTGGATGGGCATTTACATTTTTGGCGATCGCGATCATTGCCGCGGTCTTTGGATTTGGCGGAGTCGCGGCGACGGCGTCGAGCGTCGCTCAGATTCTATTCGTCGTGTTTCTCGCGCTGTTCTTGGTTAGCCTGATCGTGGCGATGGCACGCGGACGGCCACCGGTCGTCTGATACGAACCAGGGCGCCTCAAAGAAGTGCTCGGTACAGCGATGGAGGAGCGGTGATGCCGCTCCTCTTTTTTGCCACTTCCGTCGATGGCTTGGGCGCACATGCGGATCGGCTTCTCACGCCGAGTCGGCCGCGGGAATTTCCGGATCGTAGAGCGGATCGGGAAAAATCAGTTCGACGACAGTGCCCCCGGTATCGCGCGCGCTCACGGTTGCGATCCCGCCCACTTGCTGCGCAAACGCTCGGATAAGACGCGAGCCGATGCCATTGCCGCCAGAATTTTGCTGTACGCCCACACCATCGTCCTCGATCGCAAGCCGCAATTTTCCACCGCTCACCGGCACCAGACTGACGGAAATGCGGCCACCGCGCGCGCTGACCGGAAAACCATGTTTGAACGCATTGGTCATCGCCTCCACCGTGAACAAGGTGAGCGGAACGGCGAGATCGCTCGGCGCCTGGCGCGGCGTGATATTGAGTTCAAGATGCAGATCGCGCCGGTCCGCGCCAAAGCCTTCATGAATCTGCCGCGCGAGATCTTCAATCAGCCGTTTCAGATCAACAGCGCCCAAATCCTCGATCTCGTGCAGGATGCGGTGCACGAGCGCGAGCGCATTGACGCGCACCTGTGCCTGGCGGAGCACCTCCTGCGCTTTCGGGTCGCGCAATTGTCCGGCTTGCAGCGAGAGCAAACTCATCACGATCTGCAAATTGTTTTTCACCCTGTGATGGGTTTCGCGGATCAGCAGCGTCTTTTGCGCGAGAGCCTCACGCAGTCGCCGGTCGCGGTCCTGCACGGCGGCGGCCATGGCCGAAAAGGTTTCGCCGAGCATCCGAAATTCGCTCGGCGCCTCTTCGAGCGCGACGGGACGAATCGCGTAATGGCCGCGCCCGTAGGCGGTCGCGATGCGGCGCAAATACACGATCCAGCGGGTGATTTGGCGGTCGGTCGCGATCCAGATCGCAGCCGACGCCAATCCCAGCATGAGCACGGGCAACAACAGATCCGTTGCCACATGCAGATAGGTCGAAGCAAACAACTCGCTATCGCGCGTGGCGAATCCGACCAGCGCCGCCTTGTCCAGCAACGGCACCAGGGCGTAGCTCCAAGTCTCGCCATTCGCGGAGCCCGACAAGAGATCGTTGTCTTGATAGGAGGCCGGCCGGTGGGCGAAGATTTGCTTGGCGGCTTCCGGATTGTTCGACGCCACGATTATGCCTGCCGGGTCGAACACGGCCACCACCGAGCCCGGCGAAATCTGCCTGGTGTGGAGCAGAACGTCCAACCACGACACATCGAAAGCGA
>DATARE010000572.1:0-4584 GCA_036264295.1 Micropepsaceae bacterium
CGGGCTTTCGGCGCGCACATAGATGATTTCCGAATCGGTGAAGAAATTCACCACCGGTTCCAGATCGCGATAGGTGTTGGTCGGACGGCTCAGCAGCGACGTCAGGATGTAGGTCGGGGTCGTGGCATACAACATGCTGCCGTCCGGCCTGGCCGTCGCCACGCGCGACACCGCCTTGGCACCGGACCCGCCCTCGTCATTTTCCACGATGAAAGTGGCGTTGATGTATTTCTGCAGATATTTCACAAGCTCGCGCAGGAAAACATCGCTGCCGGCCCCGGGGCTCGAATGGGTGACAAGCGTCACCACCTTTTGGGGGTAGGCTAACTTCGCCGGCGCCTGGGCAAAAGCCGGTGAAACCAGCACCGCGGGAACCGCGGCAAGGCACAGGGCCGCAAACAGTCTACGCATCGCAGTCATACCGGCTTTACCCCTCATCGGCGGGCGGACTTTATCCGCATTGTCCGGCTCTGTCCTTGGCGAAAAATCACGGGTGCGTCAATTCGGCAAGCAAACCCGTCTGTCCGTAAACCTTGTTCAGGGCCTCGGTAATCGCCGCAGTGGAAACCGACACCGCCCGATTGAGCTTTTCGTCGAAATAATAGTCGCCGCCCAGGGAATGGATATTGCCGTCGAAAATCGCCCCTATCACTTCACCCTTGGCGTTGATCAACGGCGATCCGGAATTGCCACCGATGATGTCGTTGTCCGAGGACATGTTGAAGACAGTGTTCAGATCGAGCTTGGATTTCGAATCCACCCAGCGGGGGGCAAGCTGGAATGGCGGCTGCCCGGTGGCACGGTCATAAAGGCCGGCATAATTGGTAAAGGGGGCTATCGTCTTGCCCGGTTCTGTCCAGCCCGCAATCTTTCCGTAACTAAGGCGCAGCGAGAAGGTCGCGTCGGGATAGACGCTGGCGCCGTATACGGCAAAGCGCGCTTTGGCGATGCGTTCGGCAGCCCGGTCTGTCGGGCCTTCGACCTTTTCCTCATAAGACTTGCGAACGGTTCGCCCGGCCGCATCCGTCTTTAGCACGAAGAGGATCATGGGATCGTTGGACGCGCGAATGGCGGCCAATCCGCCCTCCCACAATCGCTTGCGCAAGGCCGGATCGGCGAGCTTTGACGCGGACAGCGCGCGCGCCAAATTTTCGGCCGAGTCTTTGCCCAGGAACAGTTTGGTTTCCGCTGCGTCCGCCGTCAGTTCTTCGCGCAGCTTGGTCAGCCAAAATTCGAGCTTCAGCTGTTCCAGATCGGGTTCGACCGGCTGGGGATCGAGCACTGTCTTTTCCAACAGCGGCAGCCGCGCGTCGGCATATTCGCGCAGGCGTTCGGCATTGGGCTTGCTCTTTTCCTCAGCGGCGCGCACCAGAACGCGGGCGTAACGGAACAGGGTCGAGCCACCACCGGCACGGGTCTCAAGGAAATAATAAGGCTTGGCGAGCGCCACGCGCTGTTCCTGTGCTTTCGCGATTTCGCCCCAAGGGTCGCCAATCTCGGCGCGCAGTTTTGGATCTGCATTGACCTTGGCTTTCAATTCCGCCTCGGCTTTGCGTTTGTCCACGAACAAAGAAGGTTGCAGCAGCGCCTGTTCCTCGCCGCGCTGTGCCTTCAATCCGTTTTCCAGTCCGAACAGATCGCGGTTGGCGATACGGGCATGTTCGGCGCTTTCCTCTGAGAAGCGCGTTAGACGGCCGCGGAGTTCCGAACCCAGGATCAGGCCAAGCGGCATCGTGACATCACGCATCGTCGTGAGCTGCGCTTCGGTCAATTGGCGGTCGGTGCCGCCGGGATTTCCGGCGACGAAGACCGGCTCGCCATCCTTCGGCGCGGAGGCGTTCCAGGTCAGATGCTCCGGCGTGGAAACGGATTTGCCGTTCTCGTAAAGCCGCAGGAACGAGAAATCGAGGTCGTAGCGCGGAAAATTGAAATTGTCAGGATCGCCTCCGAAAAAAGCGGTGTCGAATTCAACCGCGAAGACCAGCCGCACATCGGAATATTTGCGATAGGTGTAGAGCTTATATTGCCCACCATCATAGAGCGCGATTACCTGGCAACGATTGGTGGCTTCGCGCCCCGTGCAGGCTTTCTTTTCGATATCGGCGACGGCAGCATCGCGAGCCCGCGCAAACGCGTCACCGGCCTTGCCCGCCGTCGCGGCGTTGATCATAGGCGTGACATCGCCAATGGTTTGCAGGATTTCAGCCTGCATGCCGGGACATTGCTTCTCGTCTTCGGGACGCGCCGTGGTGAACCCGTTCTTGACGTAATCATGCTCGGCCGACGACAGATTCTGCGCGCATCCGGCAACGCAATGATGGTTCGTCAACACCAGGCCATTGGGCGAAACCACAGACGCGGAACAGCCACCGGCAAGCCGCACCGCGCTGGCCTGAATATGATCGAGCCATTTCTGGTCGACGGTGACGCCGTATCTTTGCTTTACCTGCGCCGATGGAAAATTGTCGAAGGTCCACATGCCTTCATCGGCGAAGGCGGGCGCGGCGGCACAAGCAAAGAGTGTCGTAAGAAGAACTTTTTTGCGCATGGATCGTCTCACTCGGCAGCAGGTATGGTTTCGCGGGCGCTGACATTGCGGCCGCGATGCTTGGTGAACACATCGATCAATTCTTCGGCGATCGGCGAGAAATTCGACATCTGCCGGCGAAGCTGACTGACGAAACCGTCGGAATACATGTCCTTGCCCTTTTCGCGCGGCAACGCAATCACATCGTTTTGCGAAGGGTCTCGAATAATCCCGATGGGGTCTTCGCCGCGTTCGATCTTTTCGATCTCGCGTTTGAGCATCTTGCGATAGAGCACGATTCCGCGGTCGGAAGCGCCAAGCTTTTCCTTGGTGCGGTCGGCGATGGGACCTTGTGTCACCCACGCCATGATGTCCTGGGCATGGATATAATCGAGCAGATACTCGCCATGCTCGTCCTGCACCGGCGGCTCATAAACCGGCACGCGATTCAGCAGATGTGGCGGCACATCGGCATCGGCGGGTGGAATATAGGCGTGATACCAGAAATGCACGGTGTGCGTGTCGTCCATCGGCACGCGGATTTGGAAAATCTGCTGCGTCCACAAGCCGCCGCCCGAACCGCCCGCCAGCGTGTTCGGAAACAACAAAGGATGACCGACACGCCAATCGTCGGAATCCTCAGATTGGTTCTCCAGCAAACGCCGCTTGATGATGCCGAAGGGAAATTCGTCGAAGGCGATTTTCTCATGGTGCTTAGAGATGGCAACCTTTGTGCCTTTGCGAAACTCATAGAGCGCGCCGTGCAGCCATTCGGTGTGCACGGGATCGACAGAGTTCTCCATGATCTGCAGCCAATTGCACGGGATCATACGCTTGCCGATATGTTTGATCGCGCGCGTCGCCACATAACCGTCGAAGCGCGGCAGCAAGGGCGCAGGGGCCGGCCCGAGATAGGCAAAGAGGAGACCGCCCAATTCCTGCACGGGATACGCGGTGGTGATGATCTTGCCTCTCAGCGCGTGGGTTTCGCTTTCATTGGGCTGTTCCAGGCAGCGCCCCTGCCCGTCCATCCGCCAGCCGTGATAGGCGCAGCGGATGCCGTCTTCCGTCGGGATGCCATAAGCGAGCGAGGCGGCGCGGTGGGGACAGGCTTCGGCGATCAGACCGAATTGGCCGCCACGGGTTTTGAACAGCACCAGATCTTCGCCGAAGATGCGAACCTTCAATGTCCAGCGGTTATCCATCTCGGAACAACCCGCCACCGGATGCCAATAGCGGCGCAGCAGGTTCCCCATACGGGTCCCTGGACCGACGCGTGTCAGCAGATCGTTTTCCTCGGCCGTCAGCATATTTCCGTCGCGGCATTGCTGCTGGTTTATTATGTCAGCCCATCGGGGCCAGGTCCAAGGGGGTGGTTTTGGGGCAATTGCGCATTGGAATCGTAGGGTTGGGAACCGCGTCCCGGCTGGTGCTGCCCTTCATGGACAAAGTTCCAGGCGTGCGGCTGACCGCGGCGGCCGACATAAGAACCGAGGCCCGCGCCACCTTCATGCGCAACTATGGCCTGCCGGCCTTCGACACAGTCGAGGGGTTGTGCGAATCCGGCGCGGTGGATGCGATCTGGATCGAAACACCCAACCATCTGCATTGCTCACATGTGCTCGCCGCCGCGGCACGCGGACTGCACGTGATTTGTGCCAAACCGCTGGCGGCCAGCCTGACCGAATGCAACCGCATGATCGCGGCGTGCCGGACAGCAGGGGTGCGGTTGCTGCTCGGCCATTCCAAGATTTTCGATTCCCCTGTGCGCGCCATGGCAGAGATCGCACGTAGCGGGCGCTTGGGCCGCGTCATTGCTGTCGACAGCTGGTGGTTCAACGATTGGCTGCGGCGATCACGATTGCCGGAAGAACTCGATGAAAACCGCGGCGCGGGATTCATTCTTCGGCAAGCGCCCCATCTGGTGGATATCGCCTGCTACGTCACGGGTACCCGCGCGATGCGAGTCCGCGCCATGGCCGGACGCTGGGACGCGAACATGCCAACAGAAGGCAATTGCGCCGCCCTGATCGGATTTGATTCCGGCGCAGTCGCGA
>DATARE010000589.1:0-5667 GCA_036264295.1 Micropepsaceae bacterium
GTTCGGGCCAAATCGCCGCCAATTTCACCAGATCCACATCCGGCAGTGCGAGCAATTGGCTGGCGTTGCGGCGCGCCCCGTCCTGACGTACCGCAATGCCGAACCGAGCCGCCTCGCTCGATGTCAAAGCCAAATTTGCCGCGAGGGCCCGCGCCCGCTTCAACCGCGTGAGCTTATCCTGATAGGCGGCCCTGCGCTCATGCCCGACGATGCCCAGCTCGACGCCGAGCCCGGTCAGGCGCTGGTCCGCATTGTCGGCGCGCAGCGTCAACCGGTACTCCGCACGCGATGTGAACATGCGATAGGGCTCCGAAACACCCCGCGTGACCAGATCGTCGATCATGACGGCGATATAAGCCTGGCCACGGTCCAGCACGAAAGCCTCGCTTCCGCCAGCCCGGCGGGCGGCATTCACCCCGGCCATTAGCCCCTGAGCCGCGGCCTCCTCATAACCTGTCGTGCCGTTGATCTGTCCCGCGAGGAAGAGGCCCGGTATGCGCTTCAGTTCCAGACTCGGCAGCAATTCGCGCGGATCGACATAATCATATTCAATCGCATAACCGGGCCGGATCATCACCGCCTCTTCCAGTCCAGGGATGGTTTTCAGCAGCGCGCGCTGCACCTCTTCCGGCAAGGACGTGGAAATGCCATTCGGATAGACGGTGGGATCATCCAGCCCTTCGGGTTCCAGGAATATCTGATGGCCCTCGCGCGCCGCGAAGCGCACGACCTTATCCTCGATCGACGGACAATAGCGGGGGCCAATGCTTTCGATTTGCCCGGAATACATCGGTGCCTGATGGAGATTGGCCCGGATGATGGCGTGCGTCTCCGCCGTCGTTCCCGTGATATGGCACGGGATCTGGGGCGTGGTGATTTTCCGGGTCAAAAACGAGAATGGCACCGGCGGGTCGTCGCCCGGCTGCACGTCGAGCCGGTGCCAGGCAATGGTCTCGCCGTCCAGCCGCGGGGGCGTACCTGTTTTCAGCCGGCCCATGGTCAGGTCCATGCCCCTCAGCGTCCGCGATAGCCCGAGCGACGGCGCTTCACCCACTCGGCCAGCTGGAATTGTCCGGGGGCCGATATGGATCAATCCACCAAGAAAAGTCCCCGTGGTCAGCACGATGGAAGCGGCAGAATAGACAATGCCTTCCGCCGTCGTGACACCTGTCACCTGCCCGTCCGAAAGCGTCAAATCTTCGGCCGCGCCCTCTGCAATGGTCAGGTTGAGAACGGCCGCAAGAGCGGCTTGCATGGCCTGTCTGTAGAGCTTGCGGTCGGCCTGCGCACGAGGCCCCCGGACAGCCGGGCCTTTGCGGCGGTTGAGCAGGCGGAACTGGATGCCGGCGGCATCCGCCACCCGACCCATCAGACCGTCAAGCGCATCGATCTCCCGAACGAGATGACCCTTGCCCAGCCCGCCAATGGCCGGGTTGCAGGACATTTCACCGATGGTGGTTTTGCGGTGGGTCAACAACAGCGTCTTCGCGCCGGTGCGTGCAGAGGCCGCAGCAGCTTCACAGCCCGCGTGCCCGCCCCCAATCACGATGACATCGAATTTCGCCATGGCACCCCGTCTAGGACTTCCGATCCGGCGGGGCAAGCCGCCATGTTTCACGTGAAACAATCACTTCCCGATACAGAAATCCCGGAACACCACATCGAGCAATTCGTCCAGGTCGACCCGCCCGGTTATTCTCCCGATGGCCCGCAACGCAAGGCGCACATGTTCCGCCGCAAGCTCCGGCTCCTCCCTCTTCAGCGCCGCAATAAGGGCAGAATGCGCTTCCTCCAGGGCCATGCGGTGCCGCGCGCGGGTGAGGACCGGCGCCTCACCCTGCTGCAGGCGGGCGGCGGCCCTCGATGCGAGGGCCTCGATCAGGGCAGACAGGCCGTAGCCGGATGTTGCCGATACCCATAGACCGGGGCGTATCCGTTCC
Source organism: Micropepsaceae bacterium (assembly GCA_036264295.1). Classification (GTDB taxonomy): domain Bacteria; phylum Pseudomonadota; class Alphaproteobacteria; order Micropepsales; family Micropepsaceae; genus CAIYRG01. The sequence continues at coordinate 1,941 of DATARE010000589.1, forward strand.
GGCGCGAGATCGGCTTTGTTCCAAAGGACGAGCGTGTTCTCCCGATCCCAAGCACCCATTTCGCGCTCGGGTTCAGGCAAGGCCGGTTCCGAACCATCGAGCACCAAGAGCCGCAGTTCGGCCTGTTCTGCGGCCGCCCGAGCTCGGCGGATACCTTCCTGTTCAATGGAGTCTTCAGATACCCGCAAGCCGGCAGTGTCCGAAAGAATGACGGGATAGCCCTTGAGGTCCATGCGGATCTCGATGACATCCCGCGTGGTTCCGGGAACGGGAGAGACAATTGCGACGTCCCGGCGCGCCAAGGTATTCACGAGCGAGCTCTTCCCGGCATTGGGCGGGCCGACCACCGCCACACGAAATCCGTCCCTCAGGATTTCCCCTCGTCTCCCATCGTCCAAATGAGCGCGGATTTCCTTCGCGATTCTCCCAAGTCCCGTCCGGCTTGCAGCAACCGCATTCTCTGGAATGTCCTCATCGGCAAAATCAATTCCGGCCTCGATCCAAGCCGCCGACCTGATCAGGCGGGAGCGCCAATCCTCGTAAAGGGCGGCAAGCTGGCCCTCATATTGCCGAAAAGCCTGCCGTCGCTGGCTTTCCGTTTCCGCATCGACCAGATCGGCGATGGCTTCGGCCTGGGTGAGGTCCAGGCAACCGTTTCCCACGGCACGGCGGGTGAATTCCCCAGGCTCCGCGGGCCTGAAACCCGGTCTCTTCGCCAGAGCACAAAACAGCGCCGATTGCACCGCACGGCCGCCATGCACTTGAAACTCAACGACATCTTCACCCGTGTAGGAATGCGGCGCGGCAAAACGCAGGACCAAAGCGTCATCAATCCTATCATCGCTCGTTGGATCAAACAGCGTACGTAACACTGCCTTCCGTTCGGATTCTGGCTCACGCCGCGTTAATTGCCGAATCGCCTCATCGCAACCCGGCCCGGACAGCCGCACCACCGCCACCCCGGCGCGGCCCGGCGCACTCGCCAGCGCGAAAATCGTGTCCGTTTCCTTGATCATGGCGCGTTTTTGTGCCGGGCAACGAAAACCGCGCCTTGTGAGAGCAGCAAAAGAAGCGCTAGGAAACGCGCATTAACAGACCTCACCGGCCACTCCCCATTCGGATCACCCATGACCAATCTGCTCGCGCATGAAACCAGCCCCTATTTGCTGCAGCATAAGGACAATCCGGTCCATTGGCGCCCCTGGGGCCCCGAGGCGATGGCCGAAGCCCAACGCACGAACCGGCTTATCCTGGTCTCGGTCGGCTATGCGGCCTGCCATTGGTGCCATGTCATGGCCCATGAAAGCTTCGAGGATCCCGAGACCGCCGAACTGATGAACGAACTTTATGTCTGTGTGAAGGTGGATCGCGAAGAACGCCCCGACATCGACACCTGGCTGCAAAAAGTTCCTTCGATCATGGGCCGGAATGGCGGCTGGCCGTTGAACGTGTTCCTGACGCCCAAGGGCGAACCGTTCTGGGGCGGCACCTATTTCCCGAAAGAGGAGGGTTTCGGCCGCCCGTCCTTCAAGACAGTCCTGCGCGACATCGCGCAGCGTTACCGCGAAACCCCCGAAACGCTCACGCCGAATGTGCGTCAGATTTCCGATAATCTCGACGCGGCCTGGTACCAGAACCGCGCCGGCTCATTCGACATGTTCAAGCTGGACCGCGTTGCCATTGCGACGGCGCAGAATTGCGACTTGTTCTATGGCGGTGTCACGGGCGCGCCGAAATTTCCCAATGTGCCGATTCTCCATTTGCTGTGGCGCGCGTATCTGCGTACCGGCATGCAGCAATTTCTTTCGCTGTCGCTCGTTTGGCTCGACAATATGGGCCGGGGCGGAATTTACGATCATTTGGGCGGTGGCTTCTCGCGCTATTCGGTCGACGACCAATGGCAGATCCCGCATTTCGAGAAGATGCTTTACGACAATGCGCAGCTCATCGACGTGATGACACTGGTCTGGCAGCAGGGCAGACAACCGGTCCTGCGGTCCAAGATTGAAGAGACCATCGCCTGGGCGATGCGCGAAATGCGCGTGGAAGGAAGCGCTTTTGCGTCGAGCCTCGATGCCGATTCCGAAGGCGAAGAGGGCAAGTTCTATATCTGGACGGAAGCGGAAATCGACACGGTGCTCGCGGGCACGAATGTGGATCGATTCAAGCAAGCCTATGGCGTCACCCGCGATGGCAATCTCATGCATGAAGGAAAGCCGACGGGCCGCAACATTCTTCACCGCATTGCCAATCTTCCCGGCTGGACGGAAGCGGAGGAACCCAATTTCGCCGCGCAGAAGAAGCTTCTGTTGGAGTCGCGGGAAAAACGTGTCCGCCCCGGCCGCGACGACAAGGTGCTGGTCGATTGGAACGGGCTGATGATTGCAGGGCTCGCCCGTGCGGGTTCGGCACTCGACCGCAACGATTGGATCGATGCCGCACGCGATGCTTTCCAATTCATCTGTGACAAGCTCGGCGAGGGCGACAAGCTGTTTCATTCCTATCGGGCCGGAAAGAAACAGCACCCCGCTTTTGCGGATGGCTACGCCAATATGGCGAATGCGGCGCTCGCGCTTTGGGAGGCAACACAAGAGCGCCGCTATCTCGAGCGCGCCATCGCCTGGACCCGGACCATGGACCAGGAATTCTGGGACGTGGTGCAGGGCGGATATGTCTATTCCCGCAATCCCGATGTGCCCGAACAGGTGCGCACACGCACCGCATTCGACGCACAGACGCCGGCAGCCAATGGAACCATGATCGGCGTGCATGGACGATTGTTCTACGCGACCGTCGATCAATTCCACGCCGAACGCGCCAACACGCTGATTCAGGCTTTTGCAGGCGATGTCGCCACCAGCTACACCCAGATGGCCACCTATCTGAACAATTTCGAGTTCTGTACATCCTGCCTTGAAATTGTCGTGTACGGCCCGCCCAGCGATTTCCGCACCCAGGACCTCGTCAAAGCCGTGCTGGGGCGCAGCCTTCCCAACCGGCTCCTGATGATTGTCGCGCCCGGCGAAACCCTTCCCGCCGGCCACCCTGCTGAAGGCAAAACCATGCAGGAGGGCCTGCCCACCGTCTATGTCTGCGGCGGCATGGTCTGTTCGCCGCCAATCACGAGCCCGTCTGTGCTCTCCCATGCGCTGCAGCTGCCGGAGAATTCGCCGATGGCGCGCAATGCGGGCAACGCCTGAAGCCTCTCATCGAACAGGATGGTGAGGAGCCGTATGAGTCGCTATGGTGAACGTGCGCGACATGAAAAATTGGAAGGGGAACAAGCGCCATGAGTGGAAAAGATGTCACGATAAAGGGGCCCGACGGAAATTTCGGGGGCTATCTTGCGAGCCCGGCCACCGGACATGGTCCCGGCGTCATCGTCATTCAGGAAATCTTCGGGGTGAATGCTGTGGTCAGGGGCATTTGCGATGCGCATGCCGCCCGCGGCCGCTTTGCACTCGCACCCGACCTGTTCTGGCGCCTGGAACCCGGCGTCAATATTACCGACAAGAGCCAGGAAGAATGGGCCAAGGCATTCAGCCTGATGCAGAACTTCGACGTGGATAAGGGCGTCACCGATATCCAGGCGTCGATCACATATTTGCGCGGTTCTCCCGGCGTGTCCGGCAAAGTCGGAACGGTTGGCTATTGCCTCGGCGGTCAGCTTGCGTTCCTGGCCGGCACGCGCACCGATTCCGACGCCAATGTCGGCTATTACGGGGTC
>DATARE010000591.1:0-44861 GCA_036264295.1 Micropepsaceae bacterium
ATAACGTCGCAGATAGGCAACGGTATCGGTGTTCTCGCCGAAATAGCCGCAATAGGGCATGAAGATCGTGTTTGCCCGAACCCCAAGCGATTGATGACGGGTGAGATGTTTGCTGACAACCGACAAGGAACCGTCGGTCAATCCATGACTGGCGTTGGTGAATGCGATGACATTCGTCCTGTTCTTGAAAGGACGCGCCAGGCGCAATGCCAATTCGGCAGCTGTGCCGGCCGCCGGATCGGTAAACAGAATCCGGTAATCCAAACCGCGCGGCGCCAGCACCCTTTTGACAAATTCTTCGACGAAATTCCGTTTGGCGACACTGGTCTTGTCACTGCTTTGAACGATGCGGTCTTCGGATAGGTAGCGAACCAATGCGTCGCGGACGCCGGAATTGTTGTGGCCGAAACTCAACGTGCCGCTGCTGGAGTAAAAATCTATATAGCGTGCACCGCTTTCATCAAACAGTTCCGACCCGATCGCCTTGTCAAACGCGATGCGCGAATTGCGGACATAGTTCTGCGAAACCGATTCGTAGCGTTCGAGAATATTCACGAAGAGACACTCGGACCAAGATTTACGACAGCGAGATTACGCATACGCAGTTTGAGTGCCGTCTCAGAGCCAAGCTTATGACCGGCATGTAACAATGAGACCGGCTCGTGCAATTTCAATGACGGTTTCGTGTAATAACGATGACGGATCGGCCAGAAGGATTCCGTCTCGAAATCAGAACGCCTCGAAAATCGCTTGGTGCGATTGTGCCGGTTCGCTCCGGTGGAAACCGATGGCCTGGGCAAGAAGCTGGCGGCGCCAACCAAGTTGGCTTTTGTGGTCCCGATAATCGCGCGTGCGCCATTCGAAATCGTCGCGCCACACAACATTTGGGTTGAGATACCGCAATATGCCCATTTTATACACGGAAGCCGCCGGGTTCGGCCGCTCATGCGCAGGATCGCTGCGGTTTGCCAGCAGGATGATGTTCCGTGCCTTGCAGGCGGCAATGGCGCGCTCTATGGCAGCGTTATAACGGCTGAGGTGCGGGCGCAAATCCTTGTCGGCATAGGTGGTTTCGCCAAAATCGGCCATTGGGCGAAGCTGCAAAGTGGAAATTCCAAAGCGTCCGTAAATTTCGAGAAATTCGTCAAGCTCTTCCAGATTGGCCGGACAGATCGTGTAATTGAGCCGCAGTCTGGGTGCCCCGGTCCCGATCTTGCGATTGATGCCGGCGATCATGGCGAGGCTTGCGAGCAGGCGTTCGTAAGCGGCGCCTGGCATGAGCGACTCATAAGTCTCCTTGCGCACGCCATGTGTGGAAACCGTGATTTCGTCCAGGCCCGCGCAGGCCATGCGTTCATAGGCCGTCTCGCTGAGAATTTGCCCATTCGTGGTGAAACCCACAAAGGGCACGCGGTGACGCTTGGCCAATTCGATCAGCCACGGATAGTCGCGGAACATGGTCGGTTCCATGGCGCAGCCGAAATGAACCTGCAGCGCGTCGCGGAAGAACATCACCGCAAGCCGTTCGATGTCCGATTTGGTAAACTGCCCCTTCATATGGGCTTTGCGCCAGGCCGCATCGGAGAAGAAGCACATTCCACAGCGCAGATTGCAGGCGTTAACCGCGTCCAATCGCACGATCAAATGCCGAATGCGGAACAAATCGGCCAAAAGAATCGCTGCGAATTTGAGACGTGGATTCTTGACCGCATGATTCAACCGATGCAGCAGCTCGGACGTTGGCTTGAAGCGATTCAAGGTTGCGCACTTTCTCCGACACTGCCGGCCTGAGTTCCCGTGCGGAAGCCACGAAGCGGGGCCGAGCCCGCCCGCTCCCGCCGCGCGAGCAATCGAAAATAGGAGCCCTCGATGGAATCGACCATGCGTGGAACGGAGAAGTATTCGGCACGCGCCCGAGAGGCTTCGCCCATCCAACGGCGAAGCTCATCATCGGTGGCGAGAGTGCGGATCGCGTCAGCCATTTCCGCCCTCGCGCCCTGGGGCACAACAAACCCGTTGACCCCGGAAATTACGCTTTCCTGCGATCCCCCGACTGGGGTGGCAACAATCGGCAGCCCGGCGTAGAGCGCCTCGATCAGCACATAGGCGAAGCCTTCATACACCGATGGCAACACGAAAAGATCCATCGCCGGCATGTAGCTGGTGGCATTCACGGCGCCCGGCCAGATGGCGCGCTGCGCCAATCCTGCACGTTCCAATTGCGCTTCCAAAAGAGCGCGCTTCGGTCCTTCGCCGATCATCAGCAGCGTGAGCCGAGGCACCGCCTGCAGCAATGGAAGCACCGAGGCAATGAGATGCTGCGGTGCCTTTTGATCCTCCATCCGGCCCGCAAAGCCGACGACGATTTGATCCGGCGCTATCCCCAGCTTCGCCCGCGTGGCCTCGCGTGAAGGCGCGGCGGCCGGAGAACCGCCATTGGCGATCAGCGCCAACCGTTTTCGATGAATCTGCAAGTCCAGCGCATGTTCGAGCTCGCCGCGCGAGGTGCAAATAATGCAGTCCGTCAGGCGCGCCAGCAGCCATTCGATAGCGCGAAAGGCCAACCGTTTCTCCCGGCCTGGCACCGGAGACAGAGTGACAAAGGCATGGGGCGAATAGAGAATTTTGTGCGTGCCGGAAAACCTTAGCAGTCTGGCGTAACCACCGCCATTGGAGCTGTGGCCATGGACAATGTCGAAGGGGCCATTTTTACGAACGTAACCTTTGATGGCGGCAAAAGCCGCGATATCCGCGAACCCGATATTCCGCGGCATGGGCACAGGTTCGCAATGGATGTTCGCAAGCCCCGTCAGGTGCGCCAAAAAGCGCGGCTCGAACCGGCTTGGCGAATAGATCAGATGGATCTTATGGCCGCGGCACGCCAATTCCGACGCCGCATCCACGATATGGCGCCCTACGCCCGCGTGGAGCGTCTCCGTGATGAAGCAGATCCTCAGCGGAGACGGGGAGCGCCGCGCATCCATGCACATGGACGGGTTTTCGTCCCGATCCGAAAGATCGGCGCGCGCCGCAACGGATATGTCGAGCATGTCGCCCCGCCAATGCTCGAACGCAAGCCACGCGGCAAGGGCCACGGCTTTCGTCCGGCAGTTTCTTGCCTTCAACTGGGCAAGCTAACCGGCGTATGTGACAACCATCGGACAGCCGTAATGTCACAGGCGATCTCACCGGCCGGCGACAAATTCATCGCACGAAGGCAGATATGTACTGGCCACCGAACGCGGTCAGGTTGCCTGCCTCATCGAACAGGCCTGCATGGAGGGCAGCCTTGTCATAGAGCATTTCGAACCAGATGAAGCCCGCAACCGCCGGATCTTGCGACACGACGCGATCATTGAAGACTTTCATATAGTTGGAACGGGGATGGGCGGTTGACCAGAGATAGGCGGCCTTTGCCCCCCATTCCGTCGCGATCAGAGGATTGGTGATCTGGTCGGCACGGATATTGCGAACGCTGTCGCTCCAAACCACCCAGTCGGTTTGACGCGGAAAGATCTTCTTCCCGGAAAGATAAGGATGGACATCGAGCCAGATGGTGGGATCGCCCTTTCCCGTACATCCATAAACGTCGAACATGTCGATAAACCATCGGTCGACGTCCGCGCCCACCGTGGCCCCGATGGCAATGGGGATATTGGCGTCAACCTTGCGTATTTCGCCGATGACGGCATTCGCGAGCAGGCAGTAGGCGCGCAATTTGTCCGCTTCCGTCTTGTACCCGCCGCTCCAGGTTCCGTTCATCTCGTTCCAGAGCGAAACGCCGCCGAGCGCGGGCACCTGTTTCACGACGCCCACCGCGTAAGCTGCAAATTCCGCCCGCAATTCCGGCGTGTCCGGAAAGGCGTGCCCGCCATCATTCGCCAATTGGCCGCATTTGATGTTGTTGAAGGCAAGGGTGACGAAATTCCGGCCTCCCGCAGCCGCAACATTGCTGTAGAGCGTCTGCATGGCCGGGGGGATGGCGATGGGCAGTGCCGGGTCGCTGCGAAGATCGCATTTCGGGTCCACTTTGCGCCAGCCCAGCACATCACGAACGAAATCGCCGGGCTTGAGCACGGTTTGCAACTGGGTGACGCTCGGAATCCGTTTTCCATTGCTCACTTGCACCGCGACGCCTGCGGTTTGCGCGCAAACGCTCGAGCCAAGGAACACGATAGCCGCCGTTAACAGGCAGAATCGAATTGCCATCGAATCGCTTTCGAATCGGCCTCACCTCCCCGGCCGAGGGGGAGGTGAAGCCAAGAATTCTAGCTGAATTTACGGATTGTAGGCGGGCTTGGAGGCAATGAACGCAGCTTGCGCTGCGGTTTTGTTCATGGCGATCAGTGAAATCTCGTGCTGGTCATCAATGGATGTCGCGGTGCCGAAGATATAGGCCTTTACCGCAGAATTCGTCACGTCGTTGTTGGCGTGAATCGACGCATTCAGATTGATGTATGTGGGTGTGGTTGCGGCGCCGTTGATATAAAACGCCGTGCCTTGGACGCCGTAGGGTGTGCTGTTGTTCGGAATGCAGGATCCGACCATTTCACCCAAACCGTTCGGCCGATTCACCCGGCAAGAATAGGCTGGCAGGCCGCCCGTGAGCGTCATCGTGCCGAAATCATGCACGGTGCCGTCGTAAATGAAGGGATGAATTTCGGCGAGGCCCGCAGGCGCACCGGGCAGCTTGACGAGCTCGAGATTGCCCACGACGCGGCCATCATCCAGCACCCGCAGCGGAACGACATCGGCGCCCGGAGCCTCGAAAAATGTGAGGACCATCGTGTTCGTGTTGTAGGTGAATCCAATGTCGACGCTTTTCATCGCGCCGCCGATGCTGCGCTTGACCGTCGCCGATCCCGCGACAATGCCGGTGTTGCTGACGGCGAAAGCGCGGCTCTTGATGACGGTGCTGGGGAAAGCGCCGGTAATGTCAGTCCACGCCGCGGCGTCTGTTGTTGCAAATACCGCGTGCACCTTGCCGGCTGCATCGTCGGACATGCCCACGGTGTAAAGGCCGTTCCGGCTCACGGCCAGAGCCTGACTGGTGGGACCGCCCAATGTGCCCAGGAACGAACGTGTGAGCACCTTATAGGTCTGCCCAGCGGCATCGAGCTTCATAACGAGGCCCTGATTTCTGCCCGTGTTCGGATTGACGCTCCAGCCCACCGCGAAAGCGCCATTCGTCGCGTCGGCTGCCACGTCGGCGACCGAGCCCGTGGTGTTGAAATCCGCGTCCGTGAAGTTTGCGGTGACGGTGGCATCGTTTACCCAACCGGCGGTTGCCGCTCCCGCGCCGAAGGTTGTCTGTCCAAACGCAAGACCCACGCCGGTGGTGCCGAAATCGGTGGCGGCACAGTGGCTCGGCGAGGCTGCAACGGGACATGGCGCGTACGCAATCCCGCCCACGTTGAAAATCGAGCCGTTTCCAGCGGCGCCGGCCCCTGCCGTCTTCAACTTCACCGCCGTTGTCGCGGTGAAACTGCCGCTTGGATCCTGCACAAAGCGGCGCAAGCTCGGCGCCGTCGCGCCAGCCTGGTCTTGATAGACCACCCAGCCATTATCGACGTCGACATTGAACTTGCCGTTTACGATCTTGACGATCGAATTGACCGGCGACGCTGCCACAGCCGCCACCGAGCAAACAACTCCCGCACCCAATGCTGCAATCGAACCGGCTACCACGCCATAGGTCAGGCGGGCATCTGCAAAGACTTTCAACGGCATGTGAACCCCCGATTAGGATCTGGAAAACAGATCGTTAATCGTTATTACCGTGCAGTTGTTACGGTCGTGCGTCAGACCCATGACACGCCTGGAAAATTTCCACGACAAAACGCACTGACATTCGACCGCGGCGCGCATCGATGCGGGGCGTCGTCGTTTCGCCGAACTGTCATATTGGCGTAGTAACAGATGGGTGGAAGTGCGCTCGAAAGCGCGGGCGCAAGGACACCGGCATGACGCATCCGATTGATACTTTGCACGTTCTTCCGCTGGAGGGGCGGCCGGCGAATTTTGAAAGCGATGGGGTATCCGTCGGACAGATTTTCAGCGTCCTCACCCGCCGCTGGATCGTGCTGACGACGACGATCCTGGGCATCACCATGTTGGGCCTCGTCATCGTGAAGACGCTGACGCCAACCTACACGTCAACGGCGATCATCGTGCTCTCGGCCCGCCAGGACAGTGTTGTCGACATGCAGGAGCCCTATATGCACGCGGCGGCGTCGGATGCGCTCACCCGTAGCGAGAGCGACGCGCTGCAGTCGCGCACGCTGGCCGACCGCGTCATCGACCGCGAAAACCTCACAAGCGATCCGGAATTCAACCTGTTCATCCGGCGGCCCGCGAACAATCTTCTCACCCGGTCGGGCATAACGAAATATCTGCCGAAAGCGATGCAGGTGCGGCTGGGCTTCGTGCCGCGGGATCCGGGTGCCCTGACCAAAGAGCAGATCAAATACAACGTCGCAACCCAGGTGCTCGGCGCCTATGCGGTTGCCGCCGATCCGAAGACCTACACGGTCAAGGTGAGTTTCACCTCGGTCGATCCTGCGAAAGCAAGCCGCATCGCCAACCGGTTCACGGCGGAATATATGGCCAGCCAGGTCGATGAACATGTCGCGGCATCGGATCGCGCCGCCATCTGGCTGAACCCGCGCCTTGCGGAGCTCAGCAAGAAAGTCGAACAGGCCGACCGCGCGGTAGAGGCCTTCCGGCAATCGCATCACATCGTCAATCTGCCGGGCGTATCGGGAGACCAAAGCGACGGCAGCAACACATTGGCCTTGCAGGAAATTCAGAACCTCGCCCAAGGCCTTTCGGCGGCACGGAATACGCGGGCGCAGCTCGAGGCGGCGCAACAGGAAGTGGCGCAACTGCGCGATGATCCGGAGCGTGCGCTTTCGGCGCCCGCGGTTGCTGCCGCCCCCGTGGTGGAGAATTTGCGCATACAGGAGCTAACGGCAGCGGCCCAACTCGCCGCGCTGAAAGGCACCTATGGCGAGCGCCATCCGCTGGTGATTTCCGCCACCAACGCTCTGCAGGAATTGCGCGCGCGGCTGACCGATGAAGCCGGACGGGCTTTGAAGCAGCTCGACGTGCAGATGCGCGCGGCGCAAGCCAATGAATCGCAGCTTCAGACGCGCATGAGCGAACTCACCAATATTCGTTCCGCCGAAACGCAGGTTCTGCCCCAGCTGCGTCAGCTCGAATCCGCGCAAACCGCGGCGAAGACGGTTTATGACACCTTTGTGCAGGGTCTGCTTCGCGCGACCGCGCAAGACGGCGTTCCCACCCCCAAGGGCCGAATCATTCAGCACGCCGATGTGGTGGACTGGCCGACCTTTCCGAACGTTCCGATTGCGATGGCGGTAATCCTGGTTGCAGCCATGATGATCGGCGTCGGCACGGCCTATGCTCTGGAGGCTTCGGACAAATCCTTCCGCAGCGCCGACGAAATCGAAAGCAGCCTGCAGCTTCCGGTTCTGGGACTGACGCTCGCTGCGCCCCGCAGCATGGGCCGCAAGCGCGGGCGCGTATCGCACAATGTCGTATCGGAGCCGGTTTCGGCCATGTCGGAAACTGTCCGGCAGGTCCGGACCGCCATCAGCTTCTCGCGCAACGACCGCCAGCCAAAGGTAATCATGGTCACCTCCGCGGTGCCAGCAGAAGGGAAGACGACGTTCGCATTGATGATGGGACGCCAGAGCGCGCTCGCGGGCAACCGAGTCATCGTCGTCGAGGCGGAAATGCGCCGGCCGACATTCGACAAAGAAGTCGACCCGCTGCCGGCCAAGGGCTTGGGCCATTATCTGCTGAACCGCGCCACAGTGGACGAAATCATCGGAATCGATTCAACCAGCGGCGTCCATTTCATCGCCGCGCGTGAACGGAGTGCTTTGTCAGGCGAGCTGCTAGGCTCGGCGAGGATGGCGGCATTGTTGCGCGAGCTCGCCACCCGTTACGATTTCATCGTCCTGGACACCCCGCCTGCCACGATTGTAGCGGACGCGCTGCAATTGGGCGGCCTGATTGACGCCGCCGTGCTGGTCGTCAAATGGAATTCGACCCCGCGCTATCTGGCACGCGATGCCGCCAAGAAGCTGCGCGGGGCGAATGTACCTCTGGTGGGTGCGGTGATGACGCAGGTGGACGCGCGGCGATACAAATTCTACGGCCAGGGCGCCCTGCCCTATGAATACGCCAAGGCCTATTACAATCAGGTCTGACCGTTCTCTCGGCTGATCATGCTGACGCGCGCAAGGGCGAGACTCGGCACGGGCTTTCTGCGGTAATCGGCATCCCACATCGGCTGCGCTGCGCCTGCACGATAGAGCGCAGCCTGAAGCGCGAGCAGGCCGCCCAGCTGAACCCAGAGATTCAGCATGCTGAGATTGGGATTGGAGAAGACATGAATCACGAGAAGGCCCGCTACCCCCCATTGGAAGGGCGACAAAACCCGGGATAGCGCTCCCGCATGGTAGCGCACGCGTGCAGCCACCGGACGGATGCGGAACAGCGTGATCAGAAAGCTGCAGAACAGGATCGAACCGGCAAGCCCCGTATTGGACAAAAGCGTCAAGGAAAGACTGTTCGCCTTGTGGCTGCCGAGTCCGACGCCAATGCCATAAGTTTCGACAAAGATCTTGATCGCCAACATGTCGGCGAAAGCGCGCTGCTGGAAGGACGTACTCTCCGCCTTGTTGAAGACGACATTGTCCAGCATGAGGGAAATGGCCGGCCAATTTTCGCCCACATAGATGCTGCCCACGAGAGTTCCGGCCCCGATAAGAGCAACTGCCCCGAGCTGCGCAGCCGACAGTCTTCGCGGCAGGATGTGGACCTTGCCCCGCATGATGTCGAATACAGCGACACAGCCAAAAATGAACAGGCCGACAAACGCCGTGGTGGACGTGGAAACCAGCATGCAGAAGATGCTTGCCGCGATCATCAGGCCGGAAAGCGCGGTCGGACTAGCGCGATAGCGCAGCCACGCGAACAACAGATAGCCGGTGAAACTGTAGCCCAGGGTCGAGGGCTCATCGAATGGCCCATTGATGCGGAACAGGCCGATCATGGTCTGGCTGTCGGCACGGTTGTTGCCGGCATTGGAATAAAAGAAATCGGACGGAAACGGCAGACCGGCATACAGCGAGACGAATTGCCAGACACAGACGCCAGCCGCGAAGAGAAGACCACAGACGATCGCCCGGTCCCATTCCTTGGCAAGCGCCTCGAAACCCCGGCGGGCACCCTGATGCGCCAGGCTATAGATCAGGACGAGATTGATCAGCAGATAAGCGATCTGAGTGTAATTGTTGCGCGCCAGATGAAAAGGTTGCACCGCGCCGGTTTTGAATCCCGCGGTCCCGGGAAGCGTATCCACGCCCTGGAAAAAGGCCAGCGCCAGGAACAGCACGAGAAATGTCGCGGCGACGAAATAGAAAAGCGGCCGCATCGTCGCCAAAACAAAACCGTTCAGTGTGTAGCCATTCACCATGACGGAAAGAAACGTCCGCGCAATCACCAGCAACGCGAGGAAATAGCCGGGTTCCAGGCCGAAACTGCCGGCGTTCACGACTGCGGCCGGCGACATCATGGCGAAAACCAGCATCCCGATGAGGCAAAACCGCCACGGAAGAAAGATGAGGATCAGCCCCAGGGGGATCAAAATGACGCCGGTAATCGGCACACTCATCGGCGGTCTCCGGTCACCAGAGAAGCGGGTCCGCAGTCATCGCATTCAGCCGTTCATTATGAGGACGGTAGAAATTCCGAAGCATCACGCGAGCATCGGAATCGCTGCCGTCATAGCGGCCCACATTCTGCGGCTCCCAATCGATTCCGTCTTCGGGCGCCAACCCCAGAAACGCAAAGACGCGCTTCATCACACCGGCGGGATCGGCGAACATGGTCTCGCTTTGGAGCACAAGCAGGTTCTGCGGTGAGAATTCCTTTTGCCAGCGCGCCACCGCCTCGTGATAGATGCCGCGCCTGACATAGATCGGCCGCGGCGTCGGCCCGGCGGGTTCGGGGCCGCTGCCGGCTTCAAACGCGAGTTCCGCCTCGCAGCGCTCCCGATCCATCTTCATCGCCTCATCGAGAGTCCGCGTCTCGCGTCCCATGCGGCGCGCATGCCAATAGGCTGAGATTGCGCGGTCGACCGGATTGCGCAACAGCACGATGAATTTGCGGGTTTCGATATCGCTGGAGATGCGCTTGGGCACGTCGGCATCGAAAATATAGGTGGCCGTCGCCTCGAAGGTGTAATGGGGCCGCCCATGGCGGTCATTCCGCCGCTCGATACTGGATCGCGCGGGAAAATTGCAGCCATACCAATCGAGCCCGCGATGATAGTGGCGGTCGAAATAATAGAGTTCCTTGAAGATCGGCCGCACAATCTGTGGATGCTGTTTCAGATAGGCGAACATGGAGCTGGTGCCGGATTTCTGCGCCCCGATCAGGATGAATCCCGGCATGGCCCGCGGCACGCGAGCGATGCGCCGGGCTTGGAACTGAGCACGGCGGCCGTGGACCGAAATGAAATCCCTCAAGGCGGACATGTGTTTTCCAGTTGCAAAGGATTGCCTCATTGGCCGCAGCGCACGCCCGCTTCGGGATCGCAATTGCCGAAGCCAAGCACTTCGACCGTAATCAGAGACGGCGCCGCCATCGGTGCTGCCGGTGCGTTGCGGTTCGATGCCGCCGCGACCGCGTCCGCCGCGGCTTGCGCCGCCTGCCCGCCGACCGAGCTGGTGCTTTCCAGTCCCGCGATGTCGACGGCCGCCGTTGGCACACCCGTCACCGTACCCACGGCTGCGATATTCGCAGCATTCAGAATGTGCAACGCGGCAATGCTAAGGTCACCGGATGAACGCAACCCCGCATCGCCGGCGTTCACCGTGCCGCGCGGCGCGATCAGGAAGGTGGACGCCGAAGGCGCATCCGGGGTCGATTGAATCGTGCCGATACCGGCGCCGGAAACCAGCCCGTTCAGATTGATGGTTTGCAGATCCTGCGGGTTGAACTGCACGGCCAGGGGTTTGAAATCCACTGTGGTCTTGGCGCCGCGCCCCGCATCGAGATCGCCGTTCGACGACCACAAAAGAACATCGCCACCCTGCACCGTCAGGATTCGGCTCTGATTGACCAGCACGCTGCCATCGGTGAACGCGCTGATCGCACCATTGTCGAGGCTAAGAATACCGACGGAACTGTTGGTGAGCTTCGTGTCGACTTCCACGGCTGTGGTGCCAACATCGATGCCGCCACCGGGCCCGATCAGCGAAACGGCGCCGCCGACAGTGACCTCGCTCGCCGTCCCCTCTGCGTTCTGGATGATTCCGGTCGCGCTCTGCAGAGTTTTGATCGTGCCATGAATCAGATCAAGATTGCCCGTGGCCACCCGTTGCGCGGGCCCGGCGCCATTTGCGCCATTGTTCGTGTAACCCAGTGTCGAGGAAAACAGCGTATCGATCACCGCGTATCCAATCTGATATTGCGCGGAACAACATCCGGCCGTATCGCCGGGCACGCGCAATTCGCTGAAGAACACACGATCGACAAAGGCGTGCTGAATGCCCTGCGAAAGCGTTTGGAAGGTCGCCCACGCTTGCGTGGTCGATTCGCGCGGGAAGCCGAGCGTCTGGAGGAAATCCACCAACGCCGGCAGATAGCTGCGCGCCGAACTCGCGGTATCCGGATTAATATAGGTGTCGATGACAGCCTGGTAGTTGGCTCCGTTCCCAACTCCGAAATCCGCGATAATATCCGCACCTTGCCGCGGCAACAGGAAATCGTTGGGGTCCCTTGCGAATTGCTCGCTGCCTGGGCCCAGGCTGGGGTTCTGGGCATCCAGCATCAGCCGGTTGCCGACCACCACATTGTTGCCGAAGGTGATGATACCGGTGCCCGTCGCGTTCGGGTTGTTGCTGATCGAATCCAGAATGTCGCCAGCGGGCGTGATGAAGGGACCGAGATTGCGGCCTGCCTCGATGTCGAAGAATCCCGGCCCCGCCAGGCTGAGCCCGCCGGCATTTCCGCCACTGCGGCCATAAAGCCCGGCGGCGAAAGCCGATTTCTGCCACGCGCCGGTGTAGAAAAGATCCCGCCCAGCGATGATTTGCGTCACGTCCGTCGCCGCAAGGTTCTGGCCGAAAAACGGCACGTCGATGATATCGCGGGCCGAGCGCATAATGGCGGGCGTGTTGATTTCGAAGGCCAGCGGCGCCGCTTTGGCATCGATGGGCGATGCACCGGCGACGCCCGCTCCCGACACAATGTCCCCCGTCGCGGCATAGATCAGATCGGGCACCGGATCGTCCTGATGCAGCAGGATCGCGCCCAAATCCGGCACTGTGGCACCCTGAGGGAAAAATCCCGCGAGAGGCTGCACCGGGTCGAAGGTCTGTTCGACCAGCGAAGGGCCCGTGCTGATGGCTTCGGATGGGAACGACGTGCCGCCGCCCGCATGCGCATAAACCCGTACCGAGTCACCGGCGAGCAGGGTCAGCGTGCCCCGATCGGACGGCGCCAGCCTCAACGAATCGGCAACGCGCACATCCCCCAGCAATGCAATTGCCTCGAAATTCGCCGGATAGGCGCTCACGCCCAAATAGCCTTGCGGCACGCCGCCATTGTTTTCGAGGAAGACGATATTGTCGACGAGCGCATCGGCGTTGTAGAGCGAATTGGTTACGACCGTACCGGAGACGGACTCGAGAGTGACTTTGCTCGACGGGCCATAGCTTGAAACGAAAACGCCCGCCGACGGATCGAAGCTCGTATCGCCAACGTTCTGCAGCGAGGTGCCGCTCACAACGCCTGCGATGTTGAGGGAACCGCGCGCGACTACCGCAATCGTACCCGTATCGACCGCGAGCACGGTCGAAACATCGTTCGTGCTGCCGATGGTGGGGCCGGAAAGATCGGACGTGGCCCAATTTGCCTTGACCGAATTTCCGACCAGAATTTTTCCCGTCCCGCTGCCTTCGTAATAGGCGCCACTCAACAGATCGTGCCCGGCGATCACCGTCAAATCGCCACTTGCCTGCGCATGGAGCACGGGCAGCGTGATGGTGCCGTCCTCGCCAATCAGGCCGCCGCTCACCCTGCCGATAGTGGGCAAGGATACGGACAATTGGCTGATGTCACGGCCGGCTTTGATCGTGGCGTTGCCACCCACGCTCATGAGGCCTTGATCGAAGCTGCCGAAATTGATCCACCACGCAGTCTGCGACGGAGTGAAGATATTTCCGCCCGTCGACACGTAAGCGGAAAGCGGCGAAAAGGCGCCGAATTCCGTGTCCGTCAGCGGCGTGCTCTGAACGAGCAGCCACGGCATGAAATATTGCTGATTGGGCACACGCCCGCTGCCGGCGTTTATTGCCGACGCGACGGTGGGATGCTCATAGCCAAGAATATCCTGTTGCACCGTGACCGTCAGATCGCCTCCGTCCACCGGAAATGCGGCTGCGGTGAGCACGCCATACGGATTGCACAGATAGGTCGAGCCCGGATCGCAGGTCAGCACAAGCGGTGCAAGGAAACCATCGGGGTTGGTTGCAACGGGGATTTTTATCGTGTTTCCGGGGTTGATCGGATCGGGAATCGTCTCAACCTTGAAACCGGGATCTGCCAATGGCGCGCTGTTGCGGCCGGCCGAATAGATCACTCCCGGAGCAATCGTATCGGCGAGGATGAGGTCGCGCGCCGCTGCCACATTGATCGACCCGGTTCCGGTGCGGACCATGGTCGGAATTTCGATATGCGTTCCGACAAGGTCGCTATTGATATTCGCCAGCGTAAGGTCGGTGTGTCCGTTCAAGACAACGTTTCCATGCCCGGCCAATGCTGTGCCATTGCCGTCTGCGAATATCGCAAGCGGACGCAAGCCGACCGGGTTTGCGCTGGTCAGATCCGCCCCGGCCGCAATGTTGTACGACCATGATTCAATCGGCGTGTTCCCGGCCAAAAGCGGAAAAAGATCGGCCCCGGCGATGGGCGCGGGATCAAAGCCGCTGCGGACCGGGCTTATCAGATTGGCAGCCGCATCATAGGGCGCCACCGGTGGCGGTCCGAACGGGCTGTGCAGATAGTTCGCTCCGGCAATGACGTAACCGCCGACATTGCTGACTGTTGGATCGGGGAAACCAGTGCCACCCGCCCAGTCGTTCATGGCCTTCAGATAGGGCGAATTCAGCCGGTCGGCGGTCTGGAAAAATCCGTCCGTGATCGAGGCGTTGATGTTGATGTCGCGTGAGGCACGCAAGGTCAACGTGCCGGGCTCGCCCGTGGGCGTGCCCCCGACACGATAGGCAAGGCTGGTGATTTGGCTGATGCCGGCGATGAAATCGAGCGCACCCGTATAGGCCGCGTAGGCGGGAAGCAGATTTCCGTTCTGATCGGTCACGACCGTTCCAGCGGGCGCAATCACCTGACCCTTCTTGATGAAGTCCGTGGCATTCACCAGGAATCCAGCCTTGCCGGCGCCCAAATTCCAGTTACTGGCAACGGTGATATCGCCATTGTTGATGCTGAAATTGTCGTTATCCAGCTCAATGCCCGGCTGATAATGAACGATGCCAGGGCTGATCGACGAGAAATTCCCCTGATTGGCGAGGGAAAAGCTCTGGACGAAATTTACCAGCTTCGTCTGATAGAATTGGGTATGCGCCGCATTGGTGGCGCCGTTCGGCAGAGCCTTCCCATTCGCATCGAACGCGCCGGCGGGATCGATGATGCCGTCAAAAATGCCATTGGTGCCCGCCGGGGTGAAGGTGCGGTACGCCTCGACAGTAACGTCTCGCGCGCCGGTTATGGAACCGGCAATGGGATCGATCGCGACAATGCTGTTGGCGGAATTGTAGATGTCGCTTCCGCCGATGATGGGTGCGCGCAACCTCACCGTGCCGCCAAGTCCGCCACCGCCGGAAACATTGATGACGGCGCCGGACTGGATTTGCAGTCCGGCGTGGCCGTCCGCGCCAACCGTGCCGGTCGTGCCAATGGTGAAGCTGCCGCCAGCAAGATTTGAATTCGGATCCTGATAGTCGAACGCCGTGGCGTTCAGCTGCCCGCCATTCGCCAAGACGACGGACCGGCCATACAAAGATATGGAGCCGCCCTTGTCGCCCGCCACCAGACCGGACGCATTGATGATCCTGTCGATGGTGAGTGTGCCATTGTCGGCAACAAGCTGCACGTTCCGCGCCGTGAGATCGGATGCGAGCGTCAGATCGCCTTGCCGGATATGGACATCGACCGTGTCGCTGAAAATGGAAGGCGTGAAGAGCGCGCGTGTGCCGATGCTCTGCGCATCGATGGTGAGGCTGCCGCCGCTGTCGGAAATGTTTGTCCCGGCAATGATCGCCATATCGAACGCAGCGCCATTGTTGGATGAGAGCACGCCATTCGGTGTGGCCAGCGTGATGTGCCCGGCATTGCCCAACGCCGTTTCGGGGGAGGAGACATCGATTCTGGCAGCAGAATTGACGTCTATCCCTCCGGCATCGGCGAGCAACTGCACTGTTCCGCCCCCGGCAAATCGGGTTTGATCGAAGAACGTTTCAACGAAGCCTGCCGCCAGGATTTTGGCATCGGCCGTCAAGCGGATGTCACCGGTGGTGGCTTCCAAAATCACGCCGCCCGCTATGGCTTGGATCAAGGCCGAGTCGGAAATCGATCCGGCGGTCAACGAAAAATTGCCACCGATTTCCGCGGTTGCAGTCGGGGTTTGGACGCCGGCTGTGTTTTCGAAAACAACCGCTCCCGTCGTCGTGATGTTTTCTTGCGACGTGCTGCCGACCACGAAGAGCGGCGTGTCGAATGTGAGATCGGCCGTACCGGCGGCAATCGAGCCCTCGCCGCGCGTTACGATCTGGCCGGTGCCGTCGAACGTTGCAGACGCAAAACCGCCCAGAGCCTTGTCGCCACCGCCGAGCACCAGGGTCTTGGCGTTGAGCGTCAGATTGCCGCCCGCGGCTGCGAGATTTTTGGCCGGCGCCGCCCCGGAATTGATCAGATCGATTTCGCCCACTGCAATGGTGACGATGTTCCCATTGGGCGCCGAGAGCGCACTGCCGTCGAGAATGAGATCGCTGCCCGGCTTGGCGAGATTGATATTCGTGTCCGCGTAGAAACCAATCGCGCCCGTGCTGCGCAATGTCAAAGTCTGAGCCTGTTCCAATTGGCCCAGCACCGCGTTGGAAATTTCAAATCCGCTGCTCCCAGGCGCGGATCCAAAATTGATGAACTGACTTGCAACAGAAATGTTCGTGGCGCCCAGGTTTGCGGTGTCGGCGATCTGGATTCGGCCGGTTGTATCCAGAACCAGCGACGCGCCGCCTTGAACCGACGCGCCCGCCAGCATGTTGATGAGGCCGGTATTTTCTTGCGTATTCTCGCGCTTGACCAAGAACGGCTTGCTGGCGGAAAGCGCAAGCAGCGCACCCGAGCCGTCGACATTGTGAACCGCATCGCCGAGGGTGAGGCTCGACGTGTTCCGAATGGCCATGGTGTCCGCGGTGGCAATCGCGCTGTTGGCATCCAGCCGCAGACCGCGGCCGGTATTGGGATCGCCATTCTGCGGATGAGTCCGCGTGACCAGGATAAGTTCCGGTGCCTGAAGCACCGAATTCGCGTCATTGCTGATTTCGACACTGTCCGAAATCGCTTGAACCGTGGAATCGGCGCTATCGCTGAGCCGCACACCGCCGAGCAAGAGGCTGCCAGCACCGAAACCGGTGAGCTGAGTCGCGTCCACGCCGGTATAGCCGTTGCGCGCGGTCTTGCCGGGCGACAAGATCTGAAGGTCTTGCGCCGCGATGTCGAGCTCGGCGCCCCGGCCTTTAACATCCGGCGAGAGCAGCAGATTGCCGTCCAGATGCAATCCGCTGAGCGCATCCACCGCAAGATGCCCCGCATCGATTGGAAGCAGCGGGGGCACCGCAGAAGCCTGCGCTTGCGCGGCGAAATAGCTGTTGCCGGAGGTCTGATCGATTTCGCTGTATTGCCGCCACACCGTGCCCGACTGAACGTCGAATGCCACCGTGCGGGCGTTGCGTGTGCCGTTGAGCTGGTTTTCCAAATAGCCGGCGACCTGGAGCGTGCCGTCGGGCAACACATTGTTCTGGCTCGCGCGCGCATCCTGGGTGTTGGGCACGATTTTGACCAGATACGCCCCCGGCAAAGTCGCGTAATGGGCCGGAAGAAGCGTGTAATCGCCTTCCGGCAAACCAGCGCCAGCAGACAAATGCACGCTCGCACCGGCGACGGGGACCTGATCGCCGTGGATAAAAAGAAAATCGAAATCGAGCGGCACGGCCGCCGGATCGTAGCCCGGTATGATCGCGAACACGCCGGGCTGGGACAGCACATCCGTGGTGCCGCCGGTGCCCGGCACGAATTCTATCGCCTGAATATCGCCGCCGCCGCGCAGATCCACGGTGGCGCCACCTGCAATCGTGATCGCCTTCCCGCTGATGGCAATATCCTTGGTGGGCGCCGCCGACAGGGGCAGCCCCGTCGATGAATTGTAGGTCCAATCCTGACCATTGGCCGTCTCGCCATAAGGAATGGCGACGCTGCGGCCGTTCAACGATACGGAGGTAACACCACCCGCCCCGAGGATCGTCGATTGCGTTACGACGAAGCTATCTCTGGTCGGATCGTTCGGGCTGAGATCGATATCGGATTGCGCGCCCAAACGGATGATACCCAATGGCGCCAGCACCGTCCCTGTTTGCACGATGTTGGCCGCTGAAACCGTCAATTGACCGCCGGCCGACAGCGGCAAATCGGGAGCGGCGCCGTTGGACAGGAAGGCGATCGTCGCATTCGCGCCCGTCGATTTGAGCGTAAAGTCGACACCCGAAGCCGGATAGATTTGCGCAGCCTGGAGGGTCAGATCGCCTGCCGTTATCAACTCGCCGATGGGCGTGCCGAGCGTGGTCGCAATGTTCAAGGCGGCGGCATTGGCGAGCGGCTCGCTGAGCCGGATGTCGCCCGTGCTGACGAAATAGCTCGCCGCAACGCCGGACAGCGCGATCAATCCTTGATTGCCGTTGTTGCCGGCGTCGATGTCGATCGCTTTCGCGTTGACTTCCAGCAGCCCTTTGCCGGGCGCAGGCATGACCGTGCCGGCCCCGAGCAGCGCGATATAATTGGCACTGAGGCAGACATTGATGCTGAATTGACAGCCCGTTTGCGCCGCAGACGTACCCGGATTGACCAGGCTGATGACAGATGCATCGATGCTCAGGCTCTTGAGACCGGCGATATCGACATTGCCATTGAACACAACATTTCCGGGCACGAACACGCCGCCCGATATGTCCTCGCCCTTTGTCGGTCCTGCCGCCAGCGTCAGATTGGCGATTCCTGATCCGGCGAGCCGGTCCGCTTGGAAGAAGGCGTGACCAATCAGGGAGGTGGGGAGCACATCCATCGCCCGCAGCCCGGCCGGGGCGACATTGCCGCCCTGAACAACGGTCAGCGTTTTGTTCAGAGGCAGTCGAACCGTCAGACTGCCGCCAGCACCGGAACTGGCACCCGGATTGGCGGCGAAACTGCCGTCATAAAGAATGGTTGGCGCCGAGAAATCGATAGAACCTGCATCGCTCCATACCGGCGTGGGTAAGAATTGCGGTCCCGTGATGCTCGGCGGCAGCGGCATGTCAAAGACATCTGACGCGCCGGACACATTGATTTGGGCACCGGAGAGACCCACAAACGCCGAGGCGCCATTGTCGATAAGGCTCACCTCCACAGTGCCGCCGGGAAGCACTTTGCCGGTTCGAACGGGTGCTTGGCGCTGATCGACCAGAGCTGTGCCCTGGACATTCAAAACGCTGTCGCCGCCGAGATAGATTTCGGCGTTCGCGCCTCCGTTCAGCGCAATGCTGCCGCCGGGCGCAGTGACCGAACCCAGAATCTCGGCAACACCGGTTTGGGCCGCTATCTGGCCGACATTGGTGTTGACCGCCTGACTCGGCGCGCGCCCCGCCACCGTGAGGCTGATGGCAGCACCAGGATCGGCGATGATCGCAGCACCCTGCTCGACGAGGAGCGTGACTTTCGGCGGCAAGGCCGGACCGTTGAGAACAAAGGGATAGGCCACGCCGGGCAGCGTGGCGGTCAATTCCAAATTGACCGGCGCCCGCAGAAAATCCAGCTGGAAGCCGAGCGTTGCGACATCGGCCAATTTCGTGCCGCTCGGCAGCGACAGCAATGCCGGGTCGGCAAGGAAATTCTGCTGCTTCAGCGTGACGGTCGTGTTCTGCGCAATCGTGATGCCGCCGGCCACCGAGCGAAGATCGTAGGTGCCGAAGGCATTTCCGTCGAAAAAGCTGGCCGGCAAATAAAGCGCGCCCGATGCGGGATCCGGCGCGCCGCCAATCTGAAGCGTGGGAACCTGGATGGTCAGAACCCCACCCTGATCGAAACCATAGGCGCTGATCGTGCTATTGAAAGCAGCTGCGATTCCGGATGCGTTGCCATCGGACCCCGTGAAAACCACAGTCGCGGAAGGCGCCGCAATTGTCGGCGGCGATGTGGCTTGCGATTCCACGTGCCAGCCGCCGACATAGGTCTCAAGCGTGATATTGCCGCCTTTGCCAACCGGGCGGCGGCCGGCTGCGTTCAGCTGCAAATTGCCATTAATGCCGACCCGCCCGCCGCTGCTGACATCGAATTGGCTGCCGGCCGTCACCACAATGTTGCCGGTCAAATCTGTAAAGCACGTCACGCCGCAAGACACGCTCGCGGTGTTGGTCTTGAGGGCAACGGTGCCGCCATCGACATAGGCGCTGCCTAGGACCTGCTCCGGAGGCGCATTCGCGTCGTTCACCCAAAGGCCGCTGGCATCGAGGATGGCGCCCTGACCGATCCGGATCGTGCTTGTCAGCGTGCCGTCGGGGATATTGGGACTGGCGATACTGAGTGCCGTCGCCGTGGCCGTGATCGCACCGGATTGGGCTGTGAGATGGCCCTCGATATCAACCGTTCCACCGGTGAGATTGATCGCGCCGCCGGGCGTCACGCTCAAATCCGCATCGGCGGCCACGGTCACCGTCCCGGGAGCACTGACGGACACGCTGCGGAAGCCCGCATCGCTCAGCGCACTCGCCGAGAGCAAAATATTGTTCAGACGATCATTGCCCGAAACCCTCGGAAGCGGAGTGCCAAGCGCAAAATCGCTTGGCAGCGGGACAACCTCGTTCTGGATCACGACATTGGCAAAGCCGTTGATTGCCAACGCCCCCGCATTCGGCATGGTCGTGGGATCGGTCGCGATCGCCGAAATGGTATTGGCCGTACTGCCAGAGGCGCGGCTCCCGAGCGCGGTCTGCCGCTGACCCGCAATCGCGCCGGCAACGAATCTGCCGTCAAGACCATAGCTCTGCGCATTCAGCACAATGGCGCCGGCGTCATAGCCCTCGACATAACCCGGGTCGCTCTGGCTGTTGGTCAACAGCGCCGAAGCGAATGTTTGCGTTGTGTTTGATCCCCAATGGGGATGCGCAAGCGTCGTGATACCGGCCACGCCGATATAGGTTTCCAATGGACTCGCATTGGCGATGTTGACGATGTGGCCGTCGGCAGTGAGCAGATTGCTCGTCGCGATCACACCATCCTGATATTGAACATAACCGCCCGATACATTGATGGTGGAGCCTTGACGCTGGATGATCGCGCCGCCCGCGCCGGGCGTCGCGGTCAGGTTTACCGTGCCGCCCACCGTCAACAACTGATCGATGCCATGCTGCACATTGGCAATCATGCCGGCCACATCGGCCAGCGGCGTACCATCGCGAATATCGAAGGTCAGACTTTGTCCGCGCAACGCCCCATTGCGCTGCAGCGGCTGGTCGGCGAATTCGTTGCCGAAAGGTTTGAACGTGATGAGATTGTCGGACATCGGCAGGATCACACCACCCAGTCCCGAAACGTCAATGGTGCTGCCGGGCGCCAGATAAATCAGCGGTGTGGGCGATTCCTGCGCGACAATCGTCGCGGCCGCCGTGTCGGGATAGATCTCCAGATTGGGTGTGCGCAATCCCGTCACCTGAACGCCCCCGTGGGGCGCACTGGCCCCCGGGGCTTCGATCAGCGAACCGGGTTCGAGATCGACCACATTGCCCCGCATCTCGATAGAGCCGGGGGTGAAACTTGCAATCGCGCTCAGCGGCGCGGTTTCACCGTTCTCGTCCGGCAAGATTTGTGTGCTGCTGCCGCTCGCCAAGGTGAGTTTCAGGCGCGCATCGAGAAAGATCTCACCGTCACGCGTGATGCTGGTATTGGTCTGAATGACTCCCGCCTGAGTCACGACATCGCCATTGACGATGACGACGCCACGGTCGGATTGGATCACGCCATTGTTCGTTATTCGTCCGCCGCTGTTGGGCCCCGTGCCTGGGCCGGTGATTTCCGCGCTTTCGACGCCATCGATGCGCCACGGCACCCCGACGCCGCCAGGCAGCAGCGCGGTTGCGGTGGTGTTGAGTCCGACTGCGCGAAAAGTGGGCGAGGTCGTCAACTGGCCGGACTCGAAGCTTCCCTTGCCATCGTCCAAATAGGCATTCGGCGTCAGCTGTATGGCCTGTGCCGCCACCATGAGCACCTCGCCGGCCGGCGCGATGATTGTGCCGTCGTTCTCGACATTGGGCGCAAACAGATAGACAAACCCGCCGGCATCGGGCGAAACCGAACGCGGCGCCAGATTCGCGGTGATGACCGCCCCGGGTTCTATGACAACATCGCCCTCCGGCGCGGTATCGGCCGCGCGGTACGAAAAGCTGAGATGGCTGTTGGCGGTATTGGATGCGTTGGTAATACCGACATTCAGAAAGAAATTGTTGCGCTCCGCCACCGTCATGGTGGGATCGCCTACGTCGAGAGTGGATGCGATCAGCGAATGCACATTGATTTGCGCATTCGGTCCGAAAATGATCCCGTTGGGATTGATGACGTAGACGCTGCCCGGCGCCTTTATGGCCCCCAAAATATAGGACGGCGACAGGCGCGTACCGTCGGCGGCCGAACCGGCTACAATGCGGTTCAGCACTGTCCAGGTCGCATTGTCCTGTTGATCGAACACCAGCGTTTCGCCGTTGTTGAGATCGAAGCTTTTCCAGGTGAGCAGCGCATTGGGCGCGGTTTGCTGCACGGTCGCGGTGGAATTGCCGCTGTTCTTCTGGAGCGGATTCGCATTGATCCAAAGCGAAGGATCGCTGTCGTCGGCCGGTTTCAGGCCCGACAGAGCGGTGCCGTCCCAGGTGCTGCCTTTGAGAAGATCGGCCTGCTTCAAGGCCTCGAGGCGGCCGGCAAGTGTCGTGACATGGCCGGTGACCGGATCCTTGACCGTAAGCTGGTTGGCGGCCCGCGCGCTGGCCTGGGAGGTATTCAGGTCCTTCAGCGCCTTTGCGGCATTTGCGAGGTTGGCTGCGGACAGCGCGACCTGCGGCTGAACGGCGGGATTGTCGAGGGGGCTTGCGGCGGAAGTGCCGCTGCGCGCGCGCAGACTCGCCTTTTGCCCTAAGCCGGCAGGGGAAAGTTGGGAAACGACATCGGCGCGGGCAGCGGAATTGGTGGCCAGCGCCATCAGGCCCACTCCAGCCCAGAGCGCGCGTCGATAGCTGCTCCGCCTTGGCGGCCTACGCACAAACGACATTGCTTGCACCCGATACGGCAAACCGTGCTTCAGCACGAGCACGACATGCGAAATTGTTTTTTTGAGAAATATTCGAAAGCTACGTCACTTTTGTTACAGGCACTCGCACCGCGCACCGCGATTAACGAAGCATCTTGGGGACAAGAGCGGGATTAACCGCCTTCTCGCCTCCACAAAAAAATCGCCGTATGCACGACCGATCCAGAAGGATGGTCGTGCACACGGCGAGGCACGTGCGAGATTAGGAGGCTGACGGGCCGGAGGCGCAGGCCGGAACGCCCGTCACGCTATTGCCAACATAGCTGATCTCGGTCGGCTTGTTGGTCGTAAGCAGTTTCTTGACCCCGCTGATGAAGCCGCCGGGGACCTGCGCGAAGCCATGGGCCAGTGTCAGGTTCTTCACGACGCTGCTGTTTTCGGTCGTCGAGCCGAAATACCAACGCCACATCCCAAGTGCACCAGCCGTAGCGCTCGCCATCGCGTTGCGGTCAGCCTGGGTGGCATAGCAACGATAGACAAAATGGAAGCTGAAGCCGCCGAAGGGATAGGCGCCCGCGCCCGAGGGAGACGGGTTCGTGATGCCCCAATTGAGCGGATTGTCGGCGCAGATGCCGTCCGTCGCCACGACGTGCGGTGCGGTACCCGTGCTATTGCCCGCAACACAGCTGGCTTTGCTGAACGACGGCGCTTTGATTGCGACCGCCACATTGGTGGTGCCCAAGGTGTCGCCATAGGTCTTGGTCATGATGGTCTTGGTCGTGGTGGGCGTCGGCGCCACGAATTTCTTCGTTCCGGCTATGAGGCTGGCGAGTGTCTGCACGTTCGCCGTGGCCGCAATAGGATTGCCGTGCGAATCATTTCCCGTGAGAATGGGCTGGGCGAAGTTCGGCGAGAGATAACCGATCGCGCCGGGTGTGCCGTCGATCGCCAATTCCACGCCTTCCGAGCCGTTGCCCCCGACGAAATGAGCCGCCGCCGGGATATGTCCGTGATTGACGACGTTCAGAAAGAACTTCTGATTGGCGCCGTTCGGGCTGGTGCCACTGCCGCCTGCCGCGCCCTGATCGGTGATCCACTGAGTCGGAATGGCGGTGCCGGTGAGCGCGCATTGGGTGATCAATGCGTTGCTGAAGATGAAGGACGTGCCGCTGCCATCCGACCGGTACACAACCGTGATCTGGCCGGTTCCGAGCTTGGTGCCCTTATTGTCGGCGGTGATGGCGGGATCGCTCCAATCGGTGATCTGACCGGTGAAGATACCGCAGACGGTTTTGGTCGAAAGGTCGACAAAGCTCGTACCGCCCGCACCCTTTAAGCCCTTCGGCGTCCAGCCTGCGCTCAACGGGGTGAAGGGAAGCGCGATCGGCGTGACAAGGGTCGGGAACTGAAGAGCGCCGTAAGCCGACGCGCTGGCGGCGGCGACGTCGGAAGGAACGAAGCTGTAGTCGCTCGCGCCGTAATGGATCAGCGGATATTCGTTCGTGTTGGCTGCCGGAGCATAAGACGCGCCGATGAGGTTGGTGCCGTAAAAGGCGCTGCCGCTGGCGTTGAAATCGCCGGAATAGGGGAGCGGCTGCGGGTCCATAACTTTGCCCGCAAAGGATTTGTCCTGGGTGTCATAGGCGCTCGTACCGCCGCCGCTGCCCGAACCGGCATACAGCAATTCGACGTTGGTATTATACGGCGCGGTGAAGCCTGTGGAGCCATTGCAGGCCGCAGGCAAAGCGCCGAGGAAGTGCGGAGCCGCCGTGGAGTTGCTGCCATAGCAGCTGAAGACCTGACGATAGTAGAGTTCGGCGAGCGTGCTGCCGCCGCCATAGATGGGCGTTGTGGCCGCGCGCGCCGGTGCAGATTCCATCGCGAGCAGACAGCTGGTGAGGGCAAGTGCCGACACCATACCGCCGACCGGTAGAAGACGAGATTTGGACATGTCTATTTCCCCTTAATGGTTGATTCGAATACGGAAGCGAATTGCTCAAACACCACCGCCCAATTCATGCCGGGCACATCTGTCCAAGCGCTCGACGAGTTCTTCTCGGCGACGTCTCGATCATTGCTGCTCTTCCAACCACGCAATCGACATCCTGCTCGCACAACGAGAGTTGTGCGGATGCTTCTTCAAAACCGTCTTGAACGCCCCGCCGCCGGAAGAATGGTGGCAAATCATTGCAGCGCCTGAGAGCGAAACAACGATTGGCGCGGACTGTAGGAACCGTCGATGTTACTTTCGTGACGGATTTATTTTCGTGCGATGAAATCCATTGTCATGAATCTTCAGGATTCACGCGCATTCGTTCCATGCAGAGAACAAGCGGGGCAATCGACAAACACATTCTCGCCGAGCGGTTGAAAATGCCGTATTCACCGCGCTATACGAAGCTACGGTTTTCAGGCGAGAGGGATCAATTGCGCTGCGAGATTCAGACGTCCCCGGAGTCGGCTCCCTTTTCTCATTTGCAGACCGCGAATGCGGCGTCGGCGTGGCCTCGCTCTCAAAAAGAACGCGGCTTCACTCTGATCGAATTGCTGGTTGTGCTCGCGATTCTCGGTCTTCTCATCGGCTTCGTTGCGCCGGCGATGATTCGCCAACTCGGTTCGGCGAAGCACAAAGTCGCTGAGCAATCGATCGAGCGGCTCGCCGGCATTCTCGACCTCTACCGGCTCGATGTCGGAAATTACCCGACGACCGAACAAGGTCTTGTCGGTTTAAGCGCCGCACCGTCCGGCGTTGCCGGCTGGGACGGCCCCTACATCAAAGACCCGAATGGGATCAAAGACCCCTGGGGCCGCGTGTTCGAATATCGCAGCCCGAGTCAGCGTACCGGGCATGCTTTCGACATTGTTTCGCTTGGTGCCGATGGACGGCCCGGCGGTGACGGCGAGGACGCCGATCTCATCAATCGGTAGCGGCCAAATCGCCGCGCTGCCAATCGAGCACCGCGTAGCCTTTCGGATTGTCGGAATCGAGACGCACCACGGCGTGGCGCACGAATGTCCCACCCGCGGTGCTCACCGCAGTGATGTCGATACCAATTATGGACTGCGGTGATTTCATGGCGCCGGGCATGGTGGGGTCGATTGCTTGTGCCGCCCCGGGCGCGGGCTGAGGCGATGGCGGCGGCGCGTCGGGATTTTGCGATAGATTCGGATTGGCCGGAGCCGCATCGGCGCCGCTCGTCACGGGCTGCGACGGATCGGGCGGGCCCGCCGCATCCTCGGGCGTCTGCCTGGCCGCGAGCAGCAGCGCCTGTTGGATAACGGGCGGCGCATTCTTGGGATCTGGCGCCTCATCATCGGTATAGATGGTGAGGTAGGGACGCACCGCAGCGAAGGTTTCCGGCGTCATGCCCAACACCAAATTCAGCTCGTCGAGCGATTCGATGGGCGCATTGGGCGGGCCATAGCTCAATCCGGCTTGCTGATATTGCTCAAGCTTCGCGCCGAACGGTCGTGGCATCATGTCGTCGCTGACCCAATCGGCGACGGCTGCGCCTAGCCTTCTGGCGCGCATGCGCTCGACACCCGCGGCCTCGAACAAGGCAGACAACAGCGCGTCGGAAGCGTGGTTGGGGTTGATCTTGGAATTTTCATCGGACAGGCGAATCTCCATCTCGCCCGTCGTCAGCTGCAAGCGATGCGGCTCACCGTCGAGCCCCCAGCGATTGGACTCGACGGGATCGGTAAGATTGAACACCGCCTGCGCAATGCCGGCATCCGCAAGCGCTTCGGCGGTCGCGGCAACACGGGTGTTGCGCGCGATGGCCGTCTCGGTGCGGGCATTCACCATCAAATAGGTGCCGATGGCGGCGATCAGCACCAAGAACCACAGCACGACAATCAGAGCGAAGCCGCGCGAGCGGGCCTGGCTGGTGCCGCCGCCGCGGACCTTCACGGCACGAGGCGTGACGGCGAAAGCTTGCGCCGCAGCTCTTCGGTCAGCGCGCGAGCGTCCTGGAGATTATAGACCACGCGCGGCGTCAACAGGATCAGCAATTCCGTGCGGTCGGAATTCTTTGTGCGGCTGGAGAAGAGATTGCCGAACAGCGGAATTTCCTGCAGCAAGGGAATGCCGGAATTGCCTCGCGTTTTCTTGTCGCTGATCAAGCCCGCCAGACTGATGGTTTCTCCGTCTTGGGCGAGCACCCGGGTCTTGATCTTGCGCTGCTGAAAGGTCGGCGAGTTGATGGTTGACGATGTCGTCTGCACCACATCGCTCACTTCCTGTTCCAGGTCGAGCGTCACCAACCCGCCGGAATTGATGCGCGGTGTGACCGTAAGGATGACGCCGGTCGGCTGATACTGGACGTTGTTGACGACAGGTGCGCCCGCCGTGATCACCGACTCCGCACTCTGCGTTATCGTCGGGACCAGATCCCCAACCTGGAAACTCGCCTGCTGTTTGTCCAGAACCAGCAGACTCGGTGCCGAGATAACCTGAACGTCGGTGATGTTCTTCAGCGCCTGTAACGCAAATTGCATGCTGCCCACCGTATGGGCGATGGCGAAACCGGGAAAATTCGGTGCCAGCGTTCCCGGAAACAGCTGCGAATTCGTGACCGTATTGGTGGTTGGCGTCTGCGAGGCACTGACCGCATTGCTGAGGGTGATCTGGCCCTCATGATTGGCAAGATAGAACTGCGTGCCATATTGCAGATCGTTGTTGAGCGTCACTTCGGCGATGGTCGCTTCGATAAGTACCTGCATTGGCAGAATATCGAGCTTGCGGATCGCCGCTTCGATGGTGGCGTATTCGGATTCCGTCGCGACGATGAGAAGAGCGCTGTTGGTGCGGTCGGCAATGATCTGCGGCCCGCGCGCATTGGCGCCCGTCGTGTCGGCGCCAGGCGGCATATCCGGCATATTCATGGGTTGCATTTGTCCAGGCCCCATGCCGCCAAGACCGAGGCCTGCCGGTTGCGTCGGCGCCTGATTGTTGGCGGGCGTGGGCTGCGTCGTGGCCAGGCCTCCCATCACCTGCGCGCCGCGTGAGGTCGGCGGCAAATTGCCCGGCGCAATTTCGGCTTCCGTTCCGCCGGAGGGCGGATTGACCGCCCGTTGCAGGATGGGTTGGATGTCCGTCGCCTGAACGTTCTTGAGATAATAGACGTGAATGGTGCGGCCGGCGGTTTCTTTGGCCGAGTCGAGCTGCGCGACGAGTTGGCTGACGCGGTCGAGATAGGCCGATTGCTGTGCAATGACCATGACGGCATTCGCTTGCTCCACCGGCACGATCTTGATGGCGCCCGTGAGGGCGCTGTCATTGTCCAGTTGGAGGGCGGCTTGGAGATCTGCGGCAAACTTGGCCGGATCGCCCGATTTCGCGGGAAACAGGGCGTAGGATTGGGCCGCGAGATAATCGACATCGAAAACCCGGATCAGATCGATGACATTCTGCCGGGCGAGTGCGGTGCCCGTCACCACGATGGCGTTGCGGGTCGGATCGGCCAGAACTTTCGCGCCATCGCCGACATAGCTTTCCAACATGGCCGCCAATTGCCGCGCGGAGGCGAACTTCAAAGCGATCACCTGGGAACCGGCGCCCGCGCTGACATTTCCGACGACCGGTGCGACGCCAGTGTCGTCGCCTAAAGCGGAAATGCGGAAGATGCCGTTCTGATAACTCATCTGACCGCCGGCCTGGTTGAGCAGATTCTGCAACGTGGGCAGCAGCGCTTCACGCTTCAGCGGGCGCGGCGTCTGAATGGTCACCATGCCCATGAACCCGGGATCGATGGTGTAATTCACCTTCAGAATGTCGCCCAGGATCAGCCGGATGATCTCGCGCACATCGCTGTCGATATAGTTGAGCGAGACGTCGCCGCTTTCCGCGGGCGGCGGCTGCGGAAGCACCCGTCCGAGAATATTATCGTCTCCCTGTTGACGAACGATGGGACCGCTGGCCGTCGGTGCCGGCGTAACACGGCCATTGACGCGCGGATCGTTCTGGTCCTGCACCGCGCCGGGGACAAGCTGGATGGTGGGCGCCTGCGCGGCATAAAGCGGCGTGACGCCGGATTCCAGCATCATGGCAAGACCAAGCGGCATGCAAACGAGCGTCTGATAAAACCGGCGCGTCGAAAAATTCATCATGTATGGCCTATCGGCCCGTGCGCGGATTGGGTTGCACGGGTGGTTTCTGTGTCAATGCGGCGCCCGGCCGTTGCGGCGCGGCGGCAGGATTGCCTGCGCCTGCGCCGGCTGCAGGTTTGGGTTTCTTTTGGCCCGGCTTCCTGTTCATCGCCTGCACTTGCGGCCTCACGGCAATGCCATTGGCCGGTTTGACGACCTGCTCGCCGCCAAGCTCGCTCTTCAGCAGCACCTGATCGGCCCGAATGGATGCCACCGTCCAGCCGCCAATATCCTGCCCCTCTTTCACGGCGATGGGTTTGCCGCCGTCCTGTTCGAACAGCGCTTCGCGCATCTCGGGCCGGATGCTGACGCCTTCCAGGCGGCCGGGCATTTTGGGCGGCTCTTTCGGCGCTTCGGCGACATCGTCTGTCTTCATGTCGGGGGGCTGGCGCGACGGGCTGAACAAAGGATGTGCAAGAATTTCCGAGACCATCGAATCGAAATCCGGCGCGGGCGTTTTCTGCGCCAGCGCCGTGGGCCTGATGCGGACGGGCTCGTTGGACGCAGCTGCGTCGCCGGGTTCCTGCGCCAGGAAAACGACCAGCATGACCATCGCCACACCGAAAGCCACGCCAATGGCAATCGGACGCAACAAGCGGGAGATCATGAGCGCATCTCCTCTATTTCGCGCGATAGCCGAATACATCGAGGGCGACAGCGATGCTGGGATTTTCCTCCCCGCTGTCGGAATCGCCCGCGACATGCAGATCCAGATTGCCCGCCGAAAGAACCGGGCGCGCCGCTTCGATACCAAGGAGCACTGTCGTCAGCAGTTCAAGATCGCCGGAGAACGCAATGCGGACCCCGACACGCCGGAAGGCGCCGTCGGGTTCCGGAGGCAGCGTCGTCGCGCTGGTGATTTTGGTGCCGTTCTCCTCGACCATGTCCTTCAAGCTGGATTGCAGCGCGGCGGCGGCCACGGCATCGCTCGCACCCGCCAACAGCAGGGCCGGCCCCTTCGGCTTGTTGCCGTTCTGCTTTGCCAAGGCACGCAGCCGCGGCAGATCGTTGACGGCCTTCTGATCGCGCCGGACCAGCTCCCGGCGCTGCTCCAGCCTTTCGGCATTGCTGTCGTAGAGTGCAACGACGGGCGACAAAATCGCGAAATAGATCACAGCGATGGCCAGCACGAGGATGGCGAGGGCTGTTGCCTTTCCGGCATTTCCTTCCGGCAATGAGGTCATGGCGCCACCGCTTGCGTCAGCGACACCGAAATCGTGAAGCGTTCGAGATTGCCGTCGTCGCTTCCGACCACGGGCGAGTCGAAGCTCGGCTCACGAAATACCGGCGAATGCGCGAACAGTCCGACGAGCTGCGCCGCGGATGGCGACAATCCGCTGATGGTCAACCGATTGCCCCGCAGCGTAAGCGCAGTCAGATAGCTGTCTTCGGGAAGCGACCGCGTCACGGCTGCAAGCATCGCCAGACCACCGCCGCGCCGGTCATTCGTCTTGAAGAATTCGGCGGTGCGCACAAGCTGATCGGCGGATTGGCGCAGCGCCGTCGCTTCGTCGGCTTGCGCCTGAAGCGATGCGATCGTCGCGTCGGCCGAGGCAATCTCCCATTCCTGATAGGCGAATGGTGCAACCGCCGCGATCAGCGCAAACGCGCCCGCCGCCGCGGCGCGTTGAACAAACGGCCATTCGCGTCTGCCGGAAACGCTCGGCGTTTCGCGGGTGAGGGGGACAAGACCATGGCCGTGGGCGCCCGAATCCACTTCGACCGCAGCGGGATCGAAGCCCGCCCGGCGCGCCGCTTCGATCACGGAATCGACGCAACGGCGCGGTACCAGAAGCAGCTCAACCTCAAGCCGCCCGTGCATCGAATCCTGCCGCCGGATGGCGTAGCTCCAGTAAACCTCATCGCGCGCGAATGGCGTCTCGCGGTCAATCTCGTAGCCCAGCAGATTTTTGAGATCGCGACGCGCCAGGGCCGGAAAAGACAGGCTCTTTCTCAGAACGGAGTCGGGTGGAAGCCGCAGCACTACCAGGGAAGGAACCGATTTTTCCTCGCGCAGCGCCTGGGCGAGGTCGCGCATGCCCACTTCATCGGCGCTCCCCTGGCCAATCGAGGTCGTGATTCCGCCCGCACGCATCAGCAGCGTTGCAGTATCGGTACCGATATCCAGAATAGCCGCGTCAGGCTGACGGCGAGTGCCACGCGTAACGATGTCCGGAAGAAGTCCGGCAAGCTGACCAAACCACCAGCTGAGAAAAACCCGCATAAGCGCTTGCGATCATTTAGAGACGCATTGTGACAACAATATCATTCGGGCCTCTGTAGCGCCAATATATGACAGTTCGGCGATCACTTTGTGACAGCCGGAACAAGCTCGATCATTGGCGCGACGAGCAACGGAACCCAGGTTCGGCCATCGTTGAAAACCACGGCGACGCGAATGAGTTCGGGCGTCTTCGATTTGTCGGCTGTCACGGGCTGCCACCCTGCCGTCCCCATATAGTAAGAAAGATTCAAGCCAGCCACATCCTTGGCGAGCTCCGTTCCGCCGCCCGCCGCATCCTTGCTGGGTCCTTTGAAATGGGGACGCCAGCCAAGCTGCAGCCTGTCTCCCGTCCAATGAAGCTCGACATCGTAAAGACCACCGCGCGCCAGCGCCTGGGGAAGCGCGCTGACAAACCGTAGGGACGTGCTGTCTCCTTCGAACGCCGTTCCCGCGGCGAGGAGATTGCGCAATTGGTTCTGCACCGCATCGAGGTCGCCCTGGCGGCTGCTCTGGCGCTCCTGCACCTGCCAAGCCTGTCCGGCGAAACGCACGCCATTGGTAAGTGCCGCCAAGATCAGCCCAAGGATGGCGATCACGACAAGCAGCTCCAGCAGCGTGAAGCCGCCAATGCGATTCATCCGGCTCTGCTGCTCAGCCATTGCCATCGGGAATCGGGCCGAGCCGCTGGGATTGCAGAGAAACGCTCCGGTTGGAGACGCCGCTGCGCCAGGTCAGGACCACATCGACGGTGTAGAGGCCCAAGGGCTTTTGCATATCCGGCTGGGCTGTCTGGGCATGCAGCACCGGACTGGAAATCCGCACCTGCCAGGAATATCCCGCCCCATCGTCTCCGGATTGGATGCCGGGCCGCAACGGCGTCAGCGTGCCGATGGCGGCCAGATGGGATTGGGCACGCCGCGTCGCCTCAATATATTGGTCGGCCAAGGCGGCATTCCTCAGCCCCGTACCGGTGGCAGCCATCAACGCGCCAAGCCCCAACGCAGCAATGGCAAGCGCTACGATCACCTCGATCAGTGTGAAGCCGCTATCCGCGCGGTTTTTCGACAATGGACACCCGCCCTGACAACCAGTCGATTCCCACCCACCAGACGCGATTTCCCCCCGTGACCGTCACGCGGCCGCCGCTGCTGCTGCCATCGGGATTGAAACGGATTCGACCGACGGCGCCCGAAACAAGCTCGTCCTCGCTGGTGAGCAGCGCGAGGCTGAGATCGTTCGGAAGAATCTGTGCGGGACCAGCGCCGACGCGATAGAGGCGGCGGGGAAGATCGACCGTCATTTCGACGCTGCGGTTTCCCACCAGCGCTTGGGATCGCGCCGCGCGCATGGCTCCCGAAATGGCTTCCGCCGCAGCGCGTGCATGGGTGGCGGGCGAAATCGGCGTGCCATTGACGGTGACGAGAACCATCATCAGGCCCATGATCGCGATGACCACGATCATCTCGATCAAGGTGAAGCCCGCGGCGGGATCAGAGCGCGAGGTCATTGAGGCTCAACATCGCCACCAGCAGCGATCCCACGATTCCTGCCACAACGAGCCCCATCACGATGGTGATGATGGGCACCAACAGAGCCACGATGCGGTTGATCGTGTGGTGCACCTGTTCATCATGGATATCGGCGGCGCGCAACGCCATGTCCGCGAGCTTGCCGGTTTCTTCCCCCAGCCGAACGAGATGGATCGTCTGAACCGGAAAAAACTCGCCCACCGCAAGGGCGGTGCCCAGACGCGCGCCGGCCTTGACGTCGGAGGTGGCGCGCTCAACCAGCTTTGCCGCGGTAAGGTTTCCCAGCACGTCATGCGCGATGGCCAGCGCCGGCACCAATCCGACTCCGTTGCGCAGCAGCGTCCCAAGCGTGCGGGTGAGCCTTGCCGCCTGCACCCGCCGGATCAGCGGCCCCACGATAGGGATATGCAGAATCGCGCGCTCGGCGGCCATGCGCGCCGAGGGCTCACGCAACGCGCGAATGGCAACCAAGCCGATACCAAGAAAAGCGATGAGAATCAGCAATCCGTCGTCGCGCACAAAATCGCCGGCGCCGATGAGCACGCGCGTGGCCGTGGGCAATTGCGCGCCGGCCTGCGCGAAAATGGGCGTGAACTGCGGCAGGACATAGGTGAGGAGCAGCACAATAGTGCCCAACGCCGCCGTTATCAGAAGCGCAGGGTATACGAGCGCGGATTGCACGGATGCGGCCAGACGGCTCTCGCGCTCCAGAAGGTCGGCAAGATGGGCGAGGCTCTCCGCCAGCTTGCCGCCCGCCTCACCGGCACGCACCAGACTGACATAGAGACGTGAAAACACCTTTGGATGTTCGGCAAGGCTGACCGCCAAGGATTTTCCACCGCGCACTGAATCGCGCAGCGCCTGCAAAATGCGCGTGGCGCGTTTGCTGTCGCTGGTTTCTACCAGAAAGCGCAACGCGTGATCGATGTCCTGGCCGGCTTCCAGCATCACCGACAATTCACGGGTGAAGTGCGCGATCACCGTCTTTGGCAAACCGCGATAGAATTCGAGATCGGCGTTGAGGAATTCGGCGAAGCGGCCGCCCGTCCCGACTTCATCGGTGCGCAGCAGGAGATAGCTTTGGCGGTGGAGGCGATCTGCCACCGCCGCCGCATTCGCCGCCTCGATGACGCCGTTCAGGCGCTTGCCCGCCGTATCGACCGCGCTGTAACGAAACTTCGGCACGTTCTACCCTTCGAGACGGATGCTTCGCAGAATCTCGCTCAGCGAGGTGGTTCCCGCGATCACCTGACGCAAACCGTTTTCGTACATGCTCCGCATGCCCGACGCGCAGGCGGCATTGTGAATTTCGGCGTGACCGGCGCGGCCAAGAATTAGCCGATGCGTGGTCTCGTCGGGCGCCAAAAGCTCGGCAATCGCCAAGCGGCCCGTGTAGCCGGTGTTGCGGCAGGACAGACAGCCACCAGGCTCATACAGCACAAGCGGTCCAGCCCCGCAAAAGCGTTCGAGATCGAACCGCGCAATCAGTTCCGGGCTTGCCGGCACCGCGCGTTTGCAATCCCGGCAAAGACGGCGCACCAGCCGCTGCGCCATGATGCCGTTCAGCGTTGCGGTCAGAAGGTAATCTTCCAATCCCATATCGCGCAGCCGCGCAATCGTGGCCGCCGCGCTGTTGGTGTGCAGCGTCGACAGCACCAAATGGCCGGTGAGCGCGGCTTGCACAGCGATTTGCGCCGTTTCGAGATCGCGGATTTCGCCGATCATAATGATGTCTGGATCATGGCGCAGGATCGTGCGCAACAGGCTCGCGAAATTGAGGCCGATTTGCGGTTTCACCTGAATCTGGGTGATGCCCGGAAGCTGATATTCGATGGGGTCTTCCACCGTGATGATATTGCGGTCGCAGGAATTGAGGTGAAGCAGTCCGGTATAAAGCGTCGTGGTCTTGCCGCTGCCCGTCGGGCCGGTGACCAGGATGATGCCATTGGGCAATTCCAGCAGCCGGCAAAAATGCTTGCGCACCTCCTCGTCCATGCCCAATTGCACGAAATCCAGATTGACCGCCGAACGGTCCAGGATACGCAAGACCACGCTTTCGCCATGGAGCGAAGGTATCGTCGAGACGCGCAGATCGATTTCGTGCCCGCGCACCACCAGCTTGATGCGGCCGTCCTGGGGCAGACGCCGCTCGGCGATATCGAGCATGGCCATGATTTTGATGCGGGACACGACCGCCGCCTGCAGCCGGCGCGGCGGCGATTCCATTTCGTGCAGGACGCCGTCATAGCGGTAGCGCACGCGCAAGCGATCCTCGAACGGATCGATGTGGATATCTGAGGCGCGGGTTTCGACGGCATGCGAAATCAATTGATTGACGAGGCGGATCAGCGGCGCGTCGTTCGCCAGGTCCTTTAGACGCTCGGCATCGTCGTCGTTCGCTGCACCTGCCGCGGACACCAATTCATCCATTTCCGCATAGCCGGGCGATTCTTCCTCGCGGTACAAACGGTCGAGCGCGGCCTCCAGATCGATAGGAAATGCGACACGGATTTCGACATGCCGCGCGGCGGCGATCCCTATCGCCGACACCGCGAAACTGTCCAGCGGATCGGCCATCGCCACGGTGATGGTGCGATCATCGACAGCAATCGGAATGGCCCGCGATTTGCGCAGGAATTTAAGACGCAGACGGTCCGGCAGCAGCGCCGTCTTCGGATAATCGGATGCGGCTGCGATTTTAAGCCCCAGAAGCTTGGCTGTTGCCTCCGCGAGCAACCTTTCGCTGATCAACCCAAGCTGCGTGAGGACAATATCCAGGCGCGTGCCGCTTTCGTCCGCCAAACGCTGGCCGCGTTCGAGGCTTTTCCCGTCCAACTGGCCTTCGGCGGTCAGCAGTTGACCGAGCGCCGCGGTGAAGCCGTCCGGCGACCACAAACCCTGCAGGGGACTTACTGTGGCCAGCATGGAATTGCCTCGATCTGTTGCGCGGTATCCGTCATGGTGCGCTTTCGAACATTTTCCGCAAGTCCGCTTCGTTGACTGCGACCGGATTCTTCTCGAGCAGCTTGGTCACATAGCCCTGTTGGCTGTCCTTGGATTTTCGCTGGCGCAGCATGACGGCAAGCGACTCTTTCACCTCGGCTAGCGGCCGCGGCGCTGCCGGTTTGGTGGCGACGAGGCGCACAATGTGCCAACCCGCGGCCGTTCGAATGGGGTCGCTGATCTCGCCCACAGCCATGCCCACGATTTCCTTGCGGATTTCCGGAGCAATCTGCTCACTTGCTGCCCAGCCCAGATCGCCGCCTTGAGCTGCGCTGGATTTGTGCTCGGAGCGGGCCCGCGCGACATCCTCGAATTTGACATTCACGGCCTTTGCTTGGCGAGCCAGATCGTCGGCCTTTTTCTTTGCGGCTTCTTCTGTCTTCTTGTTTGCTCCTTTCGGAGAGGCGAAAAAGATCTGCGCCAAGCGAAACTGGCGCGGCGCCATGAAATTGTCGCGGTTCAGATCATAGGCGGTTTGGATATCGGCCGCCGACGGATAGTCCTTGGGAAGCGTCGAAACGGACGCAAGATAAGAATTCACGATCACATCGTCGCGCGCGCGCTCGATCTGTCGCGCCACATCGGGGCGAAGCTGCCAATTCTTGGCGCGCGCCTCATTCAGCACGGCAATGCGTGCGAGCTCAAGACCGATCAGCTTGTTCATCGTTTGCGGATCAGCTATCGCCTTCTTGCGCAATTCCGGATCCAGCAGGCGAACGAAATTGGCCAAATCGGCGGCATGGAATTCGGTGCTGCCAAGACGCGCGATGACTGTAGGATCGCTATCGGCGGCCCTTGCCTGCGAAGCCCCAAAGCAGCAGGAGCATATGAATGCGCCAAGCAGACAGAGAATCGCCAGCTTGGCCGGATAAAACCATGGATCGGAGTGCCTTGCTTCCATGAGGCATTCCTTCATCATCCCGCCGGACGCGCAATCATGTTGGCACGCAATTTGTCTTCGTAGTCCTGCATCAGGTTTTCGATCTCGACACGCTTCAGCTTCGTGAAAGGTTCTTTGGCGCCAAGGGCTCCAAACACATCCTGCCGGCCGTAGACGTCGATGAGGTCCTTGCCGAATTTGTACAGCTCCGTGTTCTTGGCTTCACAGGCCGTAGCGCGGGTGCGCGTCTGCACCAGCAACTCGTCGAGCTTCTTGGCATCGTCGTCGCGCATGCGTGCCGCCGCAGCGGCCTCGTTATAGGAGGTTTGCCATTTCGCCAGATTGTCGCGATAGGCGGCTTCCATCGAAGCGAGCCCTTGTTTTTGCGCTTCGAGCTGAGCGGCGCTTTGTCTGGCGGCCGTCTGCAAAGCATCCTGGCCTGCCTTGAGCTGCTGACGGAGCGCGTCGCGCTCTTTCTCCGCTGCGGCGAGTTGCTGTGTCAACGCCATGCGATCCCGTTCGGCTTCCGATTGTTTGGCGGTCAGCATCGCATTCTGGTCTTGCAGATCGCGAAGCTGCACGGTGGCGGACCGAAACGCGGCACGCAGCCGGGCCGCGCCATCGTCGCCTTCAGGCGCGGCAGCCGCCAATCCGCAAATGCCGCACACCGCAATCGTCCCGGCCGCAAAAGCGCGGCGCCATTCAAAATTGCGCATGGACATCCACCCATAGCGTTTCGACATCGTCACCCCACACCCGGCAAGGCGCCGACGCGCACGATCACGGGCTGCGGCATTTCCTTGGGCGGCGATTCCGGCAGCGGCGGCATGGTGCCGATGGCTTGTTCGATCAGCGTGTCAATCTGCGTATCGCCGGTCGTGCGCAGCACCTGAACTTTGTCCACCTTGCCAATCGAGGACAGCCACACGCGGATTGTGGCGCGGAACTTGTTGGAGTTCAGTTTTTCGTCGTCGCGCAAGCGCTTGCTGATCTGATCCTGCATCAGCGAAGCGTAATGGCCAAAGCCATTGCCGCCGGTCCCGCCTCCGCCTCCGCCAATCGTCTGACCGAGCTGCAGCGCCTGGCCCCCCGGCTTGGCGCCAAGGCCGAAGGCATCGCTCCCGGCGCTGCCCTGCGCGTCCAGCGCAAGCGGGGCATCGGGCGGCGGTGCGTCGTCTTTGGGTTTGTCATCCGGCGTGGGTGGCGGCTCGATCTTCTGCTCCACCATTTTGGGCGGCGGTGGCGGCGGTTCTTCCTTGGGCGGCGGCGGTGGCGGCGGCGGGACCAGCTTCAACGCCATCACTTCGGCGACACGCTTTTTCGGACCGGCATCGCCATTGACCACGCGATAAACGCCATAGCTCGCGGCGAGGAAGACGAGCACAACCGCGCTTGCGACCATATAGCGGCGCCATTTTTCGCCGCTTTTGGATTCCGGCTCCAGCATCATTTCACGAGTCTCTGCGTCACGAGTCCCAACTGCGTGATGTCGTGCCTGCCCATCATCGCCAGCACGTCGATGACCACCTTATATTGCACGTCGCCGTCGCCCTTGATGACATAAGGCGTTTCCGGATCGACCGATTTCTGCTGCACCAGCCGCTGCTCCAGCTCGTCCATCGTGACGGGATAGGTATCGAGAAAAATTTTCCCGTCATTGGTGATGGTGATGGCCTTGGTTTTCGGCTTGGCGAGACTGGGTGTGTCGCTCGCCTTGGGCAGATTGACCTTGATGCCCTGAACCGAGGCCGTCGTCATGATGATAAAGATAACAAGCAGCACATAGGCCAGATCGAGCATCGGCGTGACGTTGATGTCGTCATAGGCTTTGGCGTCGGCTTGGGCTTTCATGGCGTCATTCCGCCGCCAAGCGCGGCGCCTCAGCCTCCGGCGAATAGACCTCGGCAAGGCGCGTGACGAATTCGTCGATAAAGGCGTGCAGTTCGGTGGTCACGTCTTTGATGCGCGTGATCAAATAATTGTAGCCGAACAGCGCCGGAATCGCGACTGCAAGACCGGCAACGGTGGCCACAAGCGCCGCTGCAATTCCCGGCGCGATGGCGTTGATGTTCACGTCTCCGCTCGCAGCAATCGCGGCAAAGGTAATCATCACGCCCACAACGGTGCCGAGCAGACCCAGAAACGGTCCGCCCGAGATCGCAATCGTCAGCAGCACCATCATCGAGTTCAGGCGTTGCCCTTCATAGGCGGCAATCCGATCGAGATTGGCGCGAATGGTGGCAATGGCTTGCGGCGTCAGCACCTTTGGCCCATGGGGGGCCGTTCCGAAACGCCGCTGGAGCTCGGCCTGCCCCGCATCGCAAATGCGATACAGCACAGAATTGCCGATCCCGCGGGTTTTGCTGTTGGCAAGCTCGGCCGCCAGCCGCATCGGATCGCCGCCGGCCCGCGTGAAGATTTCGAGGAACCGCGAATTGGCACCCGCCACCTTGGCGATGTAACGGGCCTTGCTCACCATCACGATGACGCTGATGGCCGCCATCACCATCAGAATGCCAATCACGACCCAGCCATCGATCGTCACCGAGCGCAGGATCACGCCAAAATAACCGCCGCTCCAGCCGGCGTTTTCTTCATCCTGGCCATAGGCGATCATGGGGCCGTTTTCGGCCTGGCTCGCATAGGCAGCGGAAATGAACGAGGCGCTGCGGGCGGTCTTGGCCAGCTCAAGTTCGTCAAGATCGCCGGCAAATCCATTGCCAACGGCCGTTGCGGCGCGAGCTGCCTGTCCCGCGGGGGCGGGCGCAGGCATCACGTTGTCGCCGCCGACCGAACCCGCCCCGGCCAGAGCAGGCAAACTCGCTGCAATCGTGGCGGCCTGCTTGCCATCGACATACAACGTCAACCGGTCCGATACCGAAACCGCGATCTGGTGCCAGGTTGCCGGCGAAATCGGCGCAGCTGCCGCAGCCCGTGCAGTATTCGCGCCGTTGACGACGCTTGCATAGGGCGTGCCCTGGTCGATTCCGATGACGAGCGCATTCGCGCCGTCGCGTTTGGCGAACAGAACCGATTGCGTCTGAACCGCATCGGGCTTCACCCATGCCGACCAGGTGAAGCCGCCGCCCGGCGCGATGGCCAGCGATGGCGATGCCGGCAAGGCCAGTGGATTGGTGCCGTCGAAATGGATGCCACGGCCGATGATCGACGTGTCGACCGACTTCACGGGTGCCTGTGCCGCGTTGTTGTAAGCCGTCTGATCGCGCGGCGCCGCATTGGGCTCGCCGAAATGATAGACCAGCGTCGTATCGTTGTCGTAGGTGCCGCGCGGATCGGCCCCAGCCGGCGCTTTGGTGTTGCCGTAATAGAGATAGATTTCTGTCGTGCCGCCCGCTTTGACGGCAGGCACATCCACCCAGACCAGCGCGATGCCGAGCAAACCGTCATAGGTATCGATGTGGAATTTCAGCGGCGTCTTGTCGTCGCCGGCGACAAAGCGAAGGTCGCTGCCATCGTCCTTGGCATCGCTGAACTTGAAATTGCCGTCATGCAGCCGAACCAGAACAGGCGCCCGCGCCAGATCTTCGGCAATACCGCCGCCCTGCGGTCCGCCATTCAGCGTGATCTTCTTGCGATAAGACCAATCATCGCTCCACCAGGCTTTGGCGCTGTGCGGAACCAGAAGCGCGGCCAAGACAAGCAGGCAAAGCATTCGTCTGAACATGGGTAGCCTCAGCTGTGATCCGGCCGTCGTCATCGCTAAAACCCCGACCAAAGGCGAAAATGGACACGCGTTTCACTCATCCGGGTCACGGCTCCATCAACCATAGCCACGGCCACATCGGCGGCGCCGTTGAGGCTGTCGAAGGCGC
Organism: Micropepsaceae bacterium; assembly: GCA_036264295.1. Classification (GTDB taxonomy): domain Bacteria; phylum Pseudomonadota; class Alphaproteobacteria; order Micropepsales; family Micropepsaceae; genus CAIYRG01. The sequence continues at coordinate 40,277 of DATARE010000591.1, forward strand.
TGAACCGTGCACCTATGCCCGCGCTGGCCAGCGAGAACGAACGCTTCTCGCTGGGCAGCGGCTGATGAATCCAGAGCGCACCGCCATCCACGAAAGTGAGGAAATGCAAATCGGTCACGGCGGACGACACCGCCTTTCCGAACGAGGGCGTGCGGAATTCAATGGTTCCCATGGTGCCGTAATCGCCAAGCCGCTCGGCTTCCAGGTAACCGCGTACGCTGTTGGCGCCGCCGGCGCTCAATTGCTCGCTGCTGAGCAAGGGATCGTTCGTCATCTGTGCCTGAATGCGCCCGAAGATGCTGTAGCCATTGCCCATCGGTTGCTGCCGGCTGACATCGAACTTGGCGTAGACATATTGCCGAAGGGCGCCGAACCGTTGGGTATCGAGTTTTTCGCTGTCGCTTCCTGCAGGCAGCGCGAAATTGAGTGAACCGCCCGCTTTGGTAATGAGATCGCCGTCCTGCCATGTCGCCGAATAGGCGAGCGATGCGGGATAATACAGAACCGTCGAATTTGCCGGCGTGCCCGAAGTGATCACGTTCTGGGTGAGATTCTTGCGGTCGATGCCGACCGTGAACGAGTGATAGAAATTCTCACTGGCGGGCAGATTCACGATGCCGCGCAGGCCGAAGATCGTACCCCGGCCCACCACATCGGTGCCGGCAAGCGCTGCCACATCGCTGTCGGATTTCACGCCATAGGCGAGCACGCTCAGCGGCGTGCCTTCCACCGGCCACAGATAGTTCGCGGAATAGACCTGCGCGTCCGACGTCTTCTGAGGCGCCACCTGATAGGACAGGCTGAGACTGTGGCCTTCCTGCCAGAGGTTGTCGTAGCTGACCGTGCCGGCAACGCGCAAAGGCTCGGTTTTTTGATTGTACTGATTGTTGATTTCGATATTGCCGTGCACCGGCAGCTTGTCTTCGACTTCGAGATCGACATCCACGGTGCCCGGCGCCTGGCCTGCCTTCAGGCGCGGCGTCACCTTCAGATCGGGCTGGCGGTTGAGCGCGACAATGTCGTTTTGCACCGCAGTGCTGTTGGTCACGGTGCCTTCGGCAAGGGAAGGCGCGGTTTCCCGGATGCCGGTCAGCGAGTGGAATTTGGATCCGACCACGCGCAAGCGCCCGACAGGATTTTCCACCACCTGCAGATGGATGACGGTGCTTTCGACACCCTGTTCGGGAATGAGCACCTGAACCGTCTGAAAGCCGCGCATCTGATAGGTTTTTTCGAGCGCCTCGCGGGCCATATCGACATCGGTGGCATTTCTCTGCTCGCCGAGAAACGGATAAACCGCTTCTTCAATGGCGGGCGTATCCAGCACGGTGTTGCCGTCCACGACATATTCGAAGATGTCGAAGCGCTGCGCCGCCTGATTGGGATTCGCGTCATTCTGGGCAGCAGGCTGGGCGGCAGGCGCGACCATTCCCGCCTGCCCCGAAGCGGCAGATGCATTCTGCGCCATCGCCGAAGGCGCGCCGGCACAAAGCCCCGCGCCCAGCGCGATCATGAGCCGCTGCACAATTGCCGATGCGTAAGACAAAACCCCTCCACCCCGGAAAGGCCAAACAGGCTGTTCCGGTGCGTCTACCTTTTGCGTATTCAATTCGGGAAGGCTCACCGATGGACCGCGCGCCGTCCATCCCGGTTCTATTTACATTCTGTTACACTTATATGTCGCCGCACCGCATCCAGCGATTCCGTCCACCGGAAAATCAACTCAGCGCGACGGCGGGCCACCGACGGGATTGACGAAAGTACGGGCCGGCGGACGCTGCGGTACCGGAGATACGCCATAGGCATTGCCCATATGCTCCCGGGCGGCGGCATCGTTGAACGTGCCCACCTGGTTGGATGACGAGTGCGCGTCAATAGGTGCGGCGATTTGCGGCGTGCTGCGCTCGTGCTCGACCCGGCGCTGCATCTCGTCATTGAGACAATTGAGATAGGCCGTGCGGTCATTGCCGATCTGCACGTCCACGCAAGGTCGTTTGTCATTGGAAGCCGGCGCATCGGCACCTTGCGCCTGCGCCGCAATCAAGAGGGTTGCAACTATCGCAAAGGGTGCAAAACGCATCGCATCACCCAATTGTCAGCGGCCCATAGAGCCACACGATCCACGTGCTAAGACAAAGGAAAGTCCCAAATGGCACGCGGTTCGTTAAAGACAGTGTACCACCGCGCGTTCGCTCGACCAAAGCAAAGGCAAGACCGGCCAGGGCGCCGATCAGGATCACGCTGGGCAGGCCATTCCATGACAGCCAGGCGCCGCTCGCTGCCAGAAGCTTGGCGTCGCCCAGCCCCATGCCCTCGCGCCGGCGCCAGTGCCAATAGACATAGCGAAGTGCCACGACAAAGCCGTAGGCCAGGACGGCACCAATCACATTGGGCAACAGCGCCGGTGGATTGAGAATCCACGCCACCAACAGCCCTGCCGGAACGAGCGGCAATGTCAGGAAATCCGGAAGCAGGAAATATTTGAGATCGGTTGTGGCGAGCGCCAGAAGCGCCCAACCGAAACCGCAGCTCACCCACAGAAGCCCGTCCGAAAACAAGGAGGCGGACCACAGCGCGATGCCAAGAGCGCCCAGTTCAATCAGCGGATAGAAGGCACCGATGGGTTGCGTGCAAAAGCGGCAGCGTCCACGCAGAAGCACCCAACTCATGACGGGTACGAGGTCGCCTGCGGCAATGCGTGTTCCGCAGCAGGCGCAAACCGAACGGCCGAACACGATGGCGCGCGGGGATTCGACCCGGGTCACGATCACGCCGAGAAAGCTGCCGATGAAAGGGGCCAAAAGAACCGGCCAAATCCAGGAGCCGAGCCCGATCAATTCCGTTCCGCTCCCTGCCCCGCGGCCGGCTGCAATGTCGCGCCACGCCGAAGACGCTGATTGCGGCGGGCGGCATGAACATCCCTCGCGCCGTCCAACGCCCGGGCCAGCCGTGCCGCATTGGCCGAAAGGCTGTATTCGGTTTCGAAAATGACACGAGCGACCGCCGAATCTTGCGCAGCTTTCGCGGGATTGTCGAGCACGTCGTGAACCGCGGCGCGAAAGGCGCGCGCGGTGTCGGCAACATGAAACGTGCCGCCATGAACGATGCCTTCGCAGCCTTTTGACGTGCTCACGACCGGCGTACGAGTCGCCATGGCCTCCACGCATTTGAGCCGGGTGCCACCGCCCTGCCAGAGCGGTACGATCGCACAGCGCGATCCCCCCATCTCGCTCAACAAATCGTCACGCGCCCCCAACCCGGTAATTCCCGGCACGTCGGAAAATTCCGCAACCGCGCGATCCGACAATTTGCCCGCGACGCAGAGAGCCGTGCGCGCGTTCAGGCTTTCATCCCAGACATGGCGCACGAACCAGCGCAAGCCTTCGACATTCTGAAAATTTCCGAAGCTGCCGGTCATGATGATGCGGTTTTCGCACGCCCTATCTCGATACACGTCCGGGATATCGACGAAATTCGGCACCATGTGCAAACGGCCAGCATCGAGGAATCGCGCATAGGCGCGGCGGTCTTCCTCCGAGACGCAGAGCACCGCATCGGCAGAACCGAAAAACAGCCTCTCATGCATCAATTCCAACCCGTGGCGCAGATGAATGGCAGCCCTGGCTGAGAGCGAGTCCTTCTTCACCTGGGCGGTGAGAGCCGATTCCAAATTGTGGGTACCCAAGATGATCGGAACATCCAGTTCTCGCAAGGCCGCGATCTGTGCACCCATAAAGCCGTAATCCAGCACGATGGCGCTGAACGGTTCGGCCCGATGCAATGCTTTCACCTGTTCGACGAATTTTCCATGCTTGCGAAAATAAACGCTCGCAGATTGCCGCAGACGCGGCCACGCGAATGGGATGGGACGGAAGCGGACATCCTCGCGATTCTGCGCGGCCATATCCACATTTTCGTGATTTCCGACGATCGCTTCAATCTTAAAACCGAGCGCGCGAAAACCGGCGATCAGGTTCAAGGCGCGAATACGTTCCCCGGAATGCGGCGGAAACGGGCTGATATAGCTGGCATAAAGGATCGTTCCCGCGAACACGGGCGCTACGCCGCGGCCGCTTGGGCGCGCGCGGGCTTTTCATCTGGCGGATTCATGGTGCGTGAAACGAAGGGTAGCGCGATCAGCACCGCAAGCACGACCCCCGCCATGTTCGCCAGGACATCGGTCAGACTGCCATGTCGCCCAGGAATGAAATTTTGCGCCATTTCAAGCGCCGAGAGGAGCACCCCGAAACCCAGCGAGGCGCGGAGAAATGTTTCCATCAGGGGATGCGAGCTCCTCGACCGGCGAAACAGGACCGGTCCGAACGCCATGGCAAAGCCAAGCGCCGCGGCAAAACACAGAGCCGGCTGATAGGAATCCGCCCCCACCTTGTCAGCACCGAACCAGGCACCCGGAACGAGAAATTGCACGATCAACAACATCAGGCCCAGACAGGCCCAGACGCGCGCCCAGTTTTTGGATAGCGGCCGTAACAGCCGCTTCAGCCATGACGCAAATTCCAAAATCGGATTCAGCAGCGGAAACAGGCCGGCCAAAATGCGGCGGGCGGGATCGGGTGAAAGCCCG
>DATARE010000020.1:0-9334 GCA_036264295.1 Micropepsaceae bacterium
CATCTGTTCGATATCGGTGAAAGCCTGGCGCAGGATGCGCCACACCCAGGACAGCATGTTCAGCGGTTGATACAGTTGCAGCAGGTAGGCGTTGACCATCACGAAATCGCCAATGCTCATCCGCCCCTGGACGACGCCATAACCGGCCAGGATCATCACGATGACAATGCCGGCGGACAGAATCGACGATTGGCCGATGTTGAACAGCGACAGCGAACGCTGATTGGCAATGGCCGCCACGACATAATCCTGTTTCGCCTCGTCGAAGCGCGCCAATTCATGCCGTTCATTACCGAAATATTTGACGGTTTCGAAATTCAACAGCGTATCGATCGCGCGTGCATTGGCTTCGCGATCCTGGGTGTTCATTTCGCGGCGATATCGCATCCGCCATTGAGTCGAGAGAGCGGTATAAATCGCATAGCAAACCACCACCGCGAACACGGAGGCCGCGATGGCGAGATTGAAAAAATGCCACAGCACGCCGGTAACGAGCACCAGTTCCAGGAAAATCGGCGCGATATTGAAAAGAAGATAGGTCAGCAGCGACTCGATGCTTTCCGTGCCGCGCTCGATGGAACGCGACAAGCCTCCGGTCTGGCGGTCCAGATGAAAGCGCAGATCGAGATCGAGCAGGTGTTTGAGCACGCTGACGGAGACCAGACGCAACGCGCGTTCCTGGACCTTCGCGAAGATCATGTCGCGGATTTCGGTGGTGCCCGATGAAATCACCCGCACCAAGCCATAGCCGAGGATCAACACCACCGGCACGGCCAGCGCCGCCCGCGGACCCATGGAAATGGCGTCGATCACCCATTTGTAGACGATGGGCAGCGCCACGTTGACCAGCTTGCCGACAAAGATCAGCGATAGTGCGGCGACTACGCGCAAACGCAGTTCGGTTTCGCCCTTTGGCCATAGCAGCGGCCAAACACGGCGCAGCACGCGCAACTGGTCGCGCCAGCCGAGCCCTGCCTCGCGTTTGTCCACCCGCCCTCTGGTCAGGGCCAAATTGTTCGCCATCAAGGGAATCCGAATACGCTGCCGTTTATATCGTATCTCGGGGCGCGCACCTCAACCCCTTGGGGAGAAGTTCCTCAGTGGAGATAGAATTCCACCGGCACTACAAGATCCAGGCTGTCGCGGCCGAATTCGGCAGGCAAGGGCGGCAAAGGCTGCGCCCTCTGGATCAGTTCGTGCGCTTCCGCATCGAGCGCGGCGGACCCTGAGCTTTTTGCAATGTCGAAAGTCAGCACTCGGCCGGTGCGGTCCATGGTGAAGCGTAAGGACACGACACCCTCCTGATGGCGCAGCTTGGCTGTTTCTGGATAGCGTTTGAAACGGTTCAGATGCGCAAACAGCCGCGCGGCGAACGCCGCCTGATCGCTGGCGGAAAGGGCCGGTTTCGGCACAGACGGCGCGGGTGCCGCTGGGACGAATGGCGCATCGGGCGGCGAACTGATAGGCGCGGGCGGGATGGTGATCGTTTCGTGCGGGGGCGGGGGAACGGCCAGTTGGATTTCCGGCACAACCGGAACAGGCACATAGACGACCGGTCGCGCCAGCGTAGGCAGAGGCGGCGGCTCCAGCGGTTTGGGCGGTTCGGCAAGCACATTGACAACGGTCAGATGCTGCTGCGCGGCCACATGCACGAAGGCAGGGCCCCCGAAAAAATACGCCAGCAGCAACAGGCCGTGCACCGCCAAGACACCCGCAAATCCAGCCACGCGCATACGGTTGCGCCGCTGAACCGGATGGGGCGGCGCGAAATCCGTCATCGCCGGAGCGACATGAACCGCGCCGGCCGGATAGGTGGAGAGCGGCGCGTGCATATTCATTCTGCGGCGACTCCTTGGGGCACCTTGTGCCCGCGCGAAGACACGACTGCGCGCGTGCGACGCTTGTTCCACCACATCGCCACGCCGGTGACGGCAAACAGCAAGGGCAGCAATCCCACGAGGAAAATGGCGGCGCGATAGATATCGTTCGTGCCGCGCCCCGTGTGCAGCGGCCGTTGCCAATTCATCACCACATCGCCAAGATCACCCGCCCAGGGATCGCGCACGTTGATGGCTTCGGCGCGATACGGATCGACAAGCACTGTCGTCATTGGCGAGCCTTGCGCCGCGCTTTCGGGAAGCAGGAACAGGCGGAACGGCTGCTCGCGCCCATTGGGCAGGAACATCGTTACGAGACGAGCATTCGGTGCGGCTGCCGTTGCCACGGCGAGCGCTCTGCTCGCATCGATGCGCTGGACACCGTCGACCCGTTTGACGCGCACGCCTTGTGCGCCGGGACCGGTGGCGGGCGCCATCTGGCTCGTGCCTTCCAGCAGCGCACCTCGCACTAAAGCGCCGGTGGTTTGTGGAAACGCGATCGCAATCCCGGAAAAGCTCAGGACAATGAACAACAGCCACGCCGTAATTCCCACTGTGCCATGCAGTTGGCGATGGAACAGCCAGCCACGAGCGCCCTTCTTGATGCCATAGGCATCGCGCCAGCGATTCTGCTTCGGCCACCACAGCACAATACCGGAAAGGCCGAGCGCCAACATGCCAACGCCCATCCAGCCGATAAGCGGCCGGCCCGTTGGACCGCCGAGCAGCAGGCTGCCGTGGAAATCATGCACCCAGCCCATGAATGCGGAGCGCGCGCCTTCGCGAACATCCAGCACTTGCAACGACACGGGATCTACAAAAGCCTGATAGTTTGGGCCACGCGCTCCACGTCCCGCGCCGCGTAGCGTCAGCCGCACGACCGCTGGCTCACCGCTCGCTTGCGGCAAAGACAATGATGTCGCGGCCAAATCACTGCGTGTGTTGACCGCGGCATCGATGATGGCCTGCGGAGAGGCAATCGTGCCCGCTGCGGTCGCGGCGGGAATTGGCGCAAGAAGGGCGTTGATCGGCTGCTCATAGACCAGAATGCTGCCGGTGATGCCGAGCAGCGCGAATGGCAGACAGAAGGCCAGTCCTATCCAGATATGAATCCAGAACAGCAGTCGGCGCGGCGACAATGAAACATGGATGCTCATAGCTCACCCCATCGGCGCAACAGATTGTGGTAGGTGCCGGTCAACGCGACCACGGCATGGTGCGTATCGCCCAGTGCGGCGCGCGTTTCCTGAATCGCGAGATCGAGCTCGAACAACTCGCGGCGCTTGGCGTCGTCCTTCACCATGCTCTGTACCCAGAAGAACGAGGCCCAGCGCGCACCGCGCAAGACCGGCGTGACGAGATGAAGGCTGGTCGCGGGATAGAGCACCATATGGCCCGCCGGCAATTTCACCGACTGCGTGCCATAGGTGTCTTCAAGCATGAGCTCGCCGCCCTCATATTCGGACGGATCGGACAGAAACAAGGTCGCCGAAATGTCGGTGCGCAGCCGCATATTGGCTTGACTGACATAGCGAATGGCATTGTCGACATGCGGCTTGAACCGCATGCCTTCGTCATAGCGATTGAACAGCGGCGGAAATACGCGCAAGGGCAGGGCCGCCGAATTGAACAGCGGATTTGTTCCCAATGCGCGCAGGATGATTTCACCCATTTGACGCACTTGCGGCGCGCCCTCCGGCACTTGGAGATTGAATTTCGCCTGTGCCGATTGCGCGCCGGCCGTGATCTTGCCGTCGACCCATTCCGCCGAGGCAAGAGCAACCCGGCACTGCGCCACCTCCTGCTCGGTCAAGACATCGGGAATGCGGATCAGCATAAGCGCCCCTAATAGGTGAAGCCGACGGAAAAGATCACCGTCCGGCCAGGGGCAGGCACACCGCGATTGCCGAAGGACTGCACGTAATTCAGACGATCGGTGAGGTTGTAGCCGTTCAGCGAAACCCGATAGGCGCCAAATTTGTAGGCAACGAACGCATCCAGCGACACCGTGTCGGGAATCTCTGCGATGCTTGCCAGGGAGGGTGCGCCAACGGGCGACAGCGCGTTGTAGCGCACGGGCATCTTGCTTTGATAGGTCACGCCGCCGCCAAACGAGAGGCCGCGAAAGAATTCGCTCGCGTCATAGCTCGCCCAAAACGAACCGGCGTTTTTCGGCACGAAGATCACTTGCCGTCCGATAATGGCGAGATTGGGTACCGGAGTTCCTGCAGTCACGCCCGCAGGACAAGCAACACCGGTGGTCGTGGTGGCCGTGAGAACGGCGCAATTGGCGAAAGAGTCTTCAGTCCGGCTGTCGAGATGCGACAAGCCCGCGCTCAGTGTGACCGCATCGAGAACTTTTCCGGTCAATCCCAGTTCGAAGCCCTTCACCTTTTGCTTCTCACCCGATTGGGCTTGAAGAAAACCGGTGCCGGGATCGACTTGTGTCGCATTGTTCTTCTCTTCGGTGAAGATCGAACCAGTGATGCCCAGGCGGCCATCGAACAAACCGTATTTCGCTCCGAGCTCGTAGGATTCGGTGATTTCCGGTTCCAGGTCTTTGGTGGTCAGCACGATGGCGGTGGCATCGCCGACGACGGAGGCTCCCTGCGGACGGGCGGCGCGACCCCAGGTAAAATAAAACGTCTTTGTCGTATCGGGTTCGAACACCAGGCTTGCGCGTGGCGAAACGAGATCGGATTCGGATTTGAGCTGCGATGCGCTGCCATTGATCAGGAAATTGTTGAATTCGGAATTGTAACGGTCATAGCGCACGCCGCCGATCACCGACCATTCGTCGGTGAACCAAAAGCGGTCTGTAAGAAACAAGCCGAGATCGGTCGAATCCCCATCTGAGCGTCCCGATGATGTAGCGGTCGCCGTCGTTGCCAATCCATTCAGCGTGCACGGATTGGTTCCGACGCAGGCAAGTCCCACCGCATTGTAGACAAAGGGCGCATAATTCGGCGGTGGATCGTGATCGGGCGTGAATAGATTCCGCCCGATATTGGCACGGCTCGCTGTGCCATTGCCCAGCAGATAGGCGAACTGGCTGGTTGCGGGCACCGTGTAATAATAAAAGCTTTTCTTGTTGTCCTGATAGGAAACGTCGATGCCGGCGATGGCTTCGGTGCGGAACCGGCCAACATCGAAATCCGCGCGTGCCGTCGAGATGTTCTGCAAGCCCCAGGCGCGCATATTATACGGACCGCCGCCGCCGATGCCGCCATAGGCTGTCGTGGGATCCGTGCCGAACAGCCGGGTGGCGCAGAACGCCGTCGCAGCCGTCGCGTCGCAGCGATCAACTGTCGTGTATTGGAAATAGCGCGAATAGAATCCTGCGCGCGTATCGCTGGTCAGCGTGAGCCATGATGCTGCGCGATGTGACAGCCGCTCGGTGAACACGTCGGCATGGGTTTCGTCGCGGTCGGTGTAATAGCCGAGGAAGCTGCTGCGCGGCACGCCATAATTGCTGGCCGGGCGCATCACCAGACTGCCGGGCGGCTGCGCCACGGGAATCCCATAATCGGGAATACGGTTGTCGTCCTGATGCAGATAATTGAGGATCAGCTTCGTACCGGTCCCAATGCCGAAGGCGATCGCACCCGCAACGCCCCAGCGATCCGATTTCGCCAGGTCGCGATCGACGACATGATTGGCGTTGCCCATCAGATTGATGCGGAATGCGGTGGTGGCATCGATCTGCTTGTTGATGTCGACGAGCCCCCGGTAATAGGCGCCGTTTCCGGCATAGGCATCGGCGCTGTACATCTCGCCAAGGAATGGCGTCTTGGAGACCGTATTGATAACGCCTCCCGTACTGCCGCGGCCGAACATGGTGCCGGAGGGCCCTTTCAGGACCTGCACTTCCTCGAAGGCGAAGCTGTCGCGGGTGTAGACGCCGAAATCGCGCAAGCCATCGACATAGACGTCGTCCTTGGCGTCGAAGCCGCGGATCTTGAACTGGTCGCCGTTCAGCGTGCCGCCTTCTCCGATGGAGACAGTGATGCCCGGCACGTTGCGCAGCGCCTGTTCCAGCGAGGTGACGCCTTGTTCTTTCAATTGCTCCTGGGGGATGACGGTGATGGCCTGCGGTGTGTCCTGGACCGAGCCGGGCAGGGTGGCGAGCCCGGTGTCGTGGCCCAGCGCATTGCCTGTTCCCCGGCCTTCGACCTGCAGAGGTCCCAATTCGAGAGGGGCGGAAGAAGCGGAATCCGTCTGCGCCAATGCGGCGGGAGCGAAGATCGTGCCCCCGAGAAACGCCGCGGCCGCACCAGAGCCCCGCACAAGAAATTGCGTTCGTTTGCGAAAGCCTGATTTTTTGATTCGGGACGCCATGCAGTTTCTCCTCAAAAACGATGCCGATCTCGCACGAGACTTGCTGGCATCCGTTTTCGAGGAGGAACCTCGGGCGGGGCTGGCTGCTACGCGGAAAAACGCGGGAAATCCGCGCCTATTTTGTAAGAATGAGCTTGTCGTTGCTGGTCAGACGCAGCCTGTATTCCGTGTCCTTGTGAACCAGGATGATCTCGCGGCCAGAGGCCAAAAGCGTGCTCGCGTCGATTTTGGGGATTGTCGCCCCATCCGCACGTACCGTCTTGAGCTTGTTGTCCACCCTGAACCCCTACCGATCCTGGCTTTTTCCCAGGAGTCAGACGTTTATAGCATGTTGCGACTTAGTCGCAAGAGCATTTTCAATGTCCACGATGTCGCGACTTTGTGGGGCCGTCCGGAGGACCGCTTGGCAGGCAAATCCCTGACAAATCCGCCGCTTCCGGTATTGACGCACCGGTTTCGCGAAAGTATACAGCCCCACCTTCGCGGCAGGCCGTCGGACAAACGTTCGAGACGCTGCCTGAAGAAAGTGTAGAACACGGGTCAAGCGCGATCCGGGGCAAATTTGGCGCCCGGATCCTCCGCGTGTTGCGGGCCATCTCTTTTGAGGTGGTTCCCGCGAATGTTTGTTGTGGTGAAAGTCGGGCCGCTAGGGCCAGGAACGGAAAACGAAATGCCGACAGTCAATCAGCTGATCCGCAAACCCCGGGGTGAGAAGCCCAAGCGCAACAAGGTGCCGGCGCTGACCAATTGCCCGCAGAAGCGCGGCGTTTGCACGCGCGTCTATACGACGACGCCGAAGAAGCCCAATTCGGCTCTTCGCAAGGTGGCGAAGGTGCGGCTCACCAATGGCTATGAAGTGGTGAGCTACATTCCTGGTGAAGGCCACAACCTGCAAGAGCACTCGGTGGTGCTGATTCGTGGGGGCCGCGTGAAGGACCTTCCCGGCGTGCGCTATCACATCCTGCGTGGCGTGCTGGATACGCAAGGCGTCAAGGATCGCAAACAGCGCCGTTCCGTATACGGGGCAAAACGGCCGAAGTGATTTTCGCCTAGGCGAAAATCACCCCGGTCGCGGCGGAGCCGAGAACCGGGGTCCATAGGAAACGACGAAGAGGTTAGGATCCGATGTCCCGCCGCCACCGCGCAGAGAAACGTGAGGTCACTCCCGACGCAAAGTTCGGTGACGTGGTTCTTGCGAAGTTCATGAACAGCCTTATGTATGAGGGCAAGAAGTCGGTTGCCGAAGGCATTATTTATGGCGCCTTCGAAACGATCCAGCAGAAGACCAAGCAGGAACCGCTCGGCGTTTTCCACGAAGCGCTGAGAAATGTCAGCCCGGCACTGGAAGTTCGGTCCCGCCGCGTCGGCGGCGCCACCTATCAGGTGCCCGTGGAAGTGCGCACGGACCGTTCGCGCGCGCTCGCCATCCGCTGGATCATCACGGCCGCGCGTGGCCGCAACGAGCCGACAATGCAGGGGAGACTTTCGGGGGAAATCATGGACGCCGCTAACAATCGCGGCACGGCGGTGAAGAAGCGCGAAGACACGCACAAGATGGCGGAAGCCAACCGCGCGTTCTCGCACTACCGCTGGTAACCGCGTAAGGACCCGCAATGCCCCGACAAACCCCGCTCAATCGCTATCGCAATATCGGCATTGCCGCGCATATCGATGCCGGCAAGACGACGACGACAGAGCGCATTCTTTATTATACCGGCCGCTCCCATAAGATCGGCGAAGTTCATGATGGCGCCGCCACCATGGACTTCATGGAGCAGGAGCAGGAACGCGGCATTACCATCACGTCCGCCGCGACGACGTGTTTCTGGAACGACCACCGTATCAACATCATCGACACGCCGGGCCATGTGGATTTCACCATCGAGGTGGAGCGCTCCATGCGCGTGCTCGATGGCGCGGTGGCGGTGTTCGATGCCGTTGCGGGCGTCGAGCCGCAATCCGAAACGGTGTGGCGCCAAGCCGACAAATATCGCGTGCCGCGCATTTGTTTCGTCAACAAGATGGACCGCACCGGCGCGGATTTTTACCGTTGCGTGCAGATGATGATCGACCGCCTGGGCACCCGTCCTTTGGTGATCCAAATACCGGTGGGCGCCGAAGCTGGCTTCAAGGGCGTCGTCGATCTGATTCAGATGAAGGCGCTGATTTGGAAAGAAGAGAATCTCGGGGCCGATTACGAACTCACGGACATTCCCGAGGATTTGCGCGAAAAGGCCGAGGAGCTTCACACCAAGCTCGTCGATATGGCTGTCGAGGAAGACGAGACCATTCTTGAGGCTTATCTTGAAGGCAATGCGCCGACCGTCGAACAATTGAAGGCCTGCATCCGCAAAGGCGCCTGCGCTTTCCGTTTCGTTCCGGTTCTTTGCGGCGCCGCGTTCAAGAACAAGGGCGTTCAACCGCTGCTCGACGGCGTGGTGGATTTCCTTCCTTCGCCTCTGGACGTGCCTCCGGTCGAGGCCGAAAAGCCCCATTCTCAGGAAAAGCTCGTTCTTGCCGCTGACGACAAGGCGCCTTTCGCCGGTCTTGCATTCAAGATCATGGATGACCCGTTCGTCGGTTCGCTGACCTTCATGCGCGTCTATTCCGGCACGGTGAACTCCGGAACGATGGTGCTCAATTCGGTGAAGGACAATCGCGAGCGCATCGGCCGCATGCTTTTAATGCATGCGAACAATCGCGAAGACGTCAAGGAAGCGTTTGCCGGTGACATCGTGGCGCTTGCCGGTCTCAAGGGTACGACGACGGGCGAAACGCTCTGCGATCCTGCCAATCCGGTGATTCTGGAGCGCATGGAATTCCCCGATCCCGTCATCGAAGTCGCCATCGAGCCGAAGACCAAAGCCGATCAGGAAAAGCTTGGCGTCGCGCTCAACCGCTTGGCGCAGGAAGACCCCTCCTTCCGTGTCTCTACCGACCTGGATTCGGGGCAGACGATTTTGAAGGGCATGGGCGAGCTTCACCTCGAGATCAAGGTCGATATTTTGCGCCGCACCTATAAGGTCGATGCGACCGTGGGCGCTCCGCAAGTCGCGTATCGCGAGACGTTGTCCAAGCCCGTGACGGTGCTTTACACGCACAAGAAGCAAACTGGCGGC
>DATARE010000039.1:0-16072 GCA_036264295.1 Micropepsaceae bacterium
TGTCGTGTTCTGCTTGGACCGCGCCGGCTTCGTCGGCGATCAGGCGATAGCGCTCCACCACATGCATCGCATTGCTCTGCGGGGTGCCAAAGCGATCGACAACCGTATAGGGGCCGACCTCGATGCCAACCGTATCGACGACCAGCGTATCGCCTTCATAATGCCCAACGGAATGTCCCATCGGCGATGGCGTCAGACGCTCGGGATGAGCCGCGTTCAAACGCACGCGGCGGACCTGGCTGTCCTGACCGTAGATGAGCGTGACCTCGGCCTTGGTCTGCAGGACGGTCACGCGCTGCTCCATCGCCAGAATATAAGGCGGCGAATAGGTCGCGCATTGGTTCGACGGATCCAAGATGTCATGGCCGCCGGCCGAAGCTTCCCCCATGCGCTTCACGATCTCGGCCGCGTGCGGCTTGAGAATCGGGTTCTTGTAATCGCCGACCAGCGGAATGGGATCACCGCCGCCCGTGGTCTGAACGGCGGCATCCTTTCCCACGCGTCTTAAATTTGCGATCGGACCCGGCCCGGAGGCGGGCGTCTCGAAATTGAAGGCATTGCGCCCCCAGGTGCCGGAGAAATCGGGAATTGTTGTTTGCGCCGTGGCGCCTGCTCCGGCGAACGCGGCAACAAAAATCACCCCCCCCGCAACCCCGCTAAGCAATCGATTCCGTGTAACGCCCATTTCAGCCCCATAATTCCATTATTGCTATGTTAGCGCACCAGATCGTCCATGCCGATGGCGGTCCAGGGTCAAAACTGCCGCAGACGCCCTGATCGGCCTCTCAAGCGGGCGGTGATGCCGCCCTAGGCCCGGAAGTATTTCCCTGAAATCTATAATCCGCCCTGTTTGGCTGCGAAACAGCCGTGTATTTTGCTCCCAAACATCGGCCCCAGGGGAGGCACCCATGAAGACCAGGATTTTGATCGCCACTTTGCTGGTTTCGGCACTCGCTGCGGGGATTGCGCCTGCTCAAATTGCCGCCGCCCAACAAGCCAAAGGTGGGAACGTGAAGATTTATGCTGCGGCGGTGGTAAAGAGTCCCCTCACCGCCATTGCCTCCGATTACGAAAAGGCCTCGGGGAACAAGGTCACGGTCATCTACGACACCGCCGGTGCGACAGAGCAGCGATTTCGCGCCGATCCCGAGGCGGCTTTGCTGATCACGACCGTGCCCCTTATCCGCAACGCCGAAAACTCGGGCGCACTTCACGATGGGACCAGCATCCTTCTGGGCGGCACCGTTGCAAGCGTGGCAGTGCCTCCTTCATCGAAAAAGCCCGATGTCTCGACCCCGGAGAAATTGAAGGCCGCGTTGCTGGCCGCCAAACGCATCGCCGTTTCGGATCCCGCCCGCGGGGCGACCGTGGGAACCCACTTCATGAAAGTGATCGACGCGCTTGGCGTGAAGGACCAAGTCCTCCCCAAGGTCACGCTCGCCAATGACGGCATCGAAACGGTGCGTATGGTGCTGGAAGGAAAAGTCGATCTCGGCGTGTCGCAGTCCAGCGAGATTTTGCAGGGCAGCCCGGATGCCATGGCCGGACCGTTCCCCAAGGAATATTCGCTGGCCACGGATTTCTCGCTCTGGCATCGCAACGCCATGCCACCGGCGGTCAGCGATTTTGTTGCGCTGCTCACCGGGCCGGCGGGACGCGGAAAGCTCGCCGCGGAAGGTGTCATGCCTCCCCCCGCGCGTTGAGGCAATTCGGCGGCGTTTTTGAGAAATCCTATGAATGACGTGAGTCACGGCGCGAATCCGTTCACGGCCGGGATGGCCGATTTCATCGCTGGCCTGCGCTATGAGGCAATCCCCGATGAGGTGCGCCAGCGCATCAAGCTGCTGATCCTGGACTCGCTGGGCTGCGCCATTTTCGGTGCCGACCTCGAATGGAGCCGGATCCTGATGGAGACGCTCGCCCGCGTCGACCATTCGGCATCGGCTTGCGTGTGGGGCACGGCGCGACGGCTATCCGCACCCCATGCGGTGCTGGTCAACGGCACATTGGTGCAGAGCTTCGAACTCGACGACGTGCATCGCCAGGGCGTGCTGCATGTCGGTGCGGTCACGCTACCGCCCTTGTTTGCGGTCGCCGAGATGAGCCCCGGCATGAGCGGACAGGATTTTCTCACGGCAGCGGTTGCGGGATACGAAATCGGCCCGCGGGTCGGCATGTGCATGGGCCAGGAGCATATCGTGCAGGGCTGGCATTCGGGTGCAACCGTCGGCGTGTTTTCCGCCGCGGCCGGTGCCGCTGCGGGCTTGAAATTGTCTGCGCCGAAAGTGGTCCACGCACTTGGTATTGCCGGTACCCAGGCCGCCGGGCTGATGGCGGCGCAGTTCGGCGCCATGGTGAAGCGCATGCATGCCGGCCGTTCGGCGCAGAGCGGGTTTTATGCCGCGCTGCTCGCGGAGAACGGATTCACCGGCATCACCGATGTGTTCGAAAACCCCTATGGCGGCTTCTGCACCACGTTTTCGCGCTCGACCGACCGCTTCAATCGCGAAGAACTGACAAGCGGCCTGGGAACGCGCTTCGAGACATTGCGCATTTCCCTGAAATTCTATTCCTGCGTCAGCACGAACCACACCGCGCTGGATGCCATTCGCAATATGCAGGCGCGTCATCCGTTCGGCGCGAAGGACGTGAAGACGATCGTTGTCCGCTGCTCGGAGGCAACCCGCGAACATGCGGGCTGGCCGTACAAGCCCGAAGGCATGACCGCGGCACAGCTCAACATGTCCTACTGCCTCGCCACGCTCCTGCTCGAAGGAGATTGCTTTGTCGATCAGTTCTCGCCGGACATGCTGGCCGATCCCGCCCGGCTCGCGTTGGCGGCCAAGGTGAGGATCGAAGAAGACCAGGCAATCACCGCGCGCGGATCGAAGTTCCGCCACATGGTTAATGTGGCGGTGCATTTGAACGACGGTACGATCCTCGAGGATAGCGTCGAAGCTCCGCGCGGTAGCGAACACAATTTCCCCAAAACCGAAGATGTCGTGGCGAAATTTGCCAAGCTCGTATCGAGCCGCATTTCCCCGGCCCAGGCAGCAACTATCGTGGATATGGTCCTGAAGCTTGACAAATTGCCCACCATGGACGGGCTGATCGCGGCGCTTGCGCGGCCTTAAGCCTCACCAACTTGTGGATGGCCGTTTTTTTACGCTAATTTCACGTAGATTGGAAAGGATCAGCCAACGCCGGCAAATCCATGCCGCGCTGTTCTGGGTGTGAAACGTGTCGGATCAAATTGGGGGAGGCACGTTGCTGGCGGCGGGTCATGCGCGCCGTCCAGTCTATTACGGTTGGTGGGTGCTGCTGGCCGCAGCGCTCACTGAAATGCTTTCTATTGGCAGCACGAGCTATTCCGCGGGCCTGTTTGTCCTTCCCTTGCAGCATGAATTTGGGCTGTCGCGTGCGGCGGCGAACAGTTCGATTCCCATTTCCTTCGCCGGCGGTGCATTGCTCTCGCCACTCGTCGGCTATCTGCTTGACCGGATTTCCATTCAATGGGTGATCGGGCTTGGCGCGGTTTCGCTCGGGTTGGGTTTCGCGGCGATCTCCGCGACCTCCTCAATCCCGTTGATGGCTCTGTCGCTGTTCCTTCCGATTGCATTTGGTGCGGTGGCGATTGGGCCGCTGACATCCTCGACTTTGGCATCGCGATGGTTTTTTCGCCATCGCGGCCGTGCGCTCGGTTTCGCTGCATTGGCCACATCGGCCGGCGGAATTGTCGTGGTTCCCCTCCTCGGTGCCGCCATCGAGCAATTCGGCTGGCGCAACGCGCTGCAGATCGAAGCGATCCTCATCGCGCTGATCGTGATTGTCGCGGCGTTCTTCGTCATTCGCAGCGGACCGGCCGATCTGCATCTGCAAACGCATCCGGAGAATGCGGGCCGGCCCGCGGCGGATATGCCACGCGCAGAACATGGCGCGCGGGTTGCCGGGGACTTCCTGTCCTATAGCGAGATGCTGAAAGCTCTGAATTTCTGGGCCATTGCGATTGCGCTTGGCTCCATCGTCGGTATCAGCCAAGCCATTGTCGTGACACTTGTGCCTTACGGCGCGGGCTTGGGCTTTTCTCCGGTCTCCGCGGCATTTCTGATCTCGGTCTTTTCGATAGCGGCAGCCATCATCAAAATCGCAAGTGGCTTGCTCGCCGATTACATTGACCGTCGGATGGTAATGTTGGCTGCGGCATTTTCGATGGTTCTGGCTTTGGCTGTGCTGCTGTCATCGGCAAATTATTCCATGCTGGTGCTGGGCTGCTCTCTGGCTGGCATCAGCCTGGGCGGGATTCTTCCCTCGTCGGCGGCATTGGTGGCCGCCTGTTTCGGGTCGCCATCCTTTGGCCGGGTCATGGGTGCGATGTATGTGGTGATCCTGGGCTCGTCGATCGTGTCGGCCTGGTTTGTGGGGGCGGTATTCGACCGCACCGGCCGTTACGATGCCGCATTCCAGACCTTTCTGGTTCTTGCGGCGATTTCGACAATGGCAGCTTTGCTGGTGCGCGCACCGGCTGCGGTTCCAAACGCCGTTACAGCATAAAAGCTCAGGCCGCGGAGGATGCCGAAAACATCGTCGGCAAGGGTTCGTGCCGATAAGAGTTCTTCAGCTCGTTCGCATGAATGAACTCATCCCGGAACCAGGGATATTTCTGCGGCGAGAATGCCTGGATCGTCCAATCGATCAGACGTGACACACGCGGGATGCGCTTCACATCCGGATGGTAGGTCAGCCAGATATCCACGGTCTCGTGAATGCCAAGGTCAAGCGGCACGATGGGCGCCCCGATCCATTGCGCATATGTCGGCAGCAGACCGATGCCTGCGCCTTTCGCGATGGACCAATAATGCGCGCTGCTGACGTTGGTGCGGAGCGCAACGATCGCTGTCGGCGAAATACCCGGAAAAAGGCGGTCGTACAAATCGCGCCACTGCACGTTGTCATCGGATTGCACCAGAATGCGATGACGCACGAGATCCTGCGCCGATTTGGGGGTGCCGAAGGTTTCGAGATAGCTGGGCGCGGCGAACGGCATAAGATGCAGCCTGCCAAGCTTGACCATACGCAGATCGGGTGCCGTCGGCCGCGTGATCTGGATGGCGACATCGGCTTCCAGCCGCAGGACATCGGCCGATTTCATCGCGCAATTGACATCGATCAACAGATTGGGATTCGCTCGCTGAAATTCGACGAGCCGGGGTGCGATCCAGAATGTTCCCAGCCCTTCCGTCACCGCGAGACGAACTTCGCCGGAGATGCTGGAATTGGTCTGATCGTGCGCCTGTAACAGATCGAAAGATGCCGTTTCCATTCGGCTTGCGACGGCGAAAACTTTTTCGCCCTCCGCGGTGATGCGCACGCCATCGACATGGCGTGTCAGCAGTTTGACTCCAAGAGTCTTCTCGAGTTCGTCCACGCGCCTGCGCAGCGCGTTGACTGACATCTGCATCTGCTCGGCCGCGGCACGAAAGCTGCCCCTGCGGACAACTTCGAGCGACACGCGCACGGCTTCCCAATCAGGAACCACACGGCGGGTTCCCGTTATCGCATGTTCCGAATTCGGAACACGCCGTTCCATTTCGTTCTGCATACTTCAGCACCGTCCCTCAGTAGTTTTTTATCACGGTTCTTTAGAAAAGTGGGGTGAAAAATCATGACCGAGCATCCTCTGGACCTTATTCGCGCCCAATCGAGGGCCGTCGAACCCGCCCCGAGACATCCTCTCGGCGCTTTGGATTCCTCCAGGTTTGCCAAGCACTTAGTAGTGTTTAAACCGAATGAAAAAGCGGTCGCGGACCTGATGGAAAGAGCTCGGGCCGCTATCCCGGGATTAACCAACGATTCAGTTGTGAAACGGGTTATTGCCCACAACCCAGACTCCATGTGGGCAATTGCGCGCAAGCGCAAGTTCGATCCAAGTGTTCCGTTTGGTGAAGGGTTCTTCGCTTTTCTGCACCTGAACAAGAAAGGCTTGTTCCAACTCGCGACCAACACGCTCGACACCGGCAACCCGGATCCGGCGCTTCTGGCGGCGCCCGGCGAGCGGCCCGCGGGCATCTACACCTGGGCTGCACTCGCGCCGGGCATGTTGGCGGGCGGCATTTCGCTGGTGCTGGAACAGTTGGAAAACCCGACCTATGCCGGCGTGGATATCTTTTCGCGCCCCAATACGGCGGAAGGTTTTCGTTTCAACGAAACTCTGGGCCTGAAGAAAGGCGCCAAGGTTGGGCCGATTTACGCGCCCCAGCTTTACACGTTCCCGCGCGCGCCCAAAGAGGTGCCGCTTTACGACAGCTACCAGCGCAACACCGGCAACCGCGACATTTCTGTCACCGTGGCGCGCACCTTCGAGGACCTTATGCGCGTGGCGAGCCTGCGCAGCGCCGTTTATATCGGCGAGCAGGAATGTCCGTATGAAGAGGAATTCGACGGCAACGATCTTTCCGCCACCCATCTGATTGGTTACGTGGGCGACGAACCCGCGGGCTGCATGCGGGTGCGCTTTTTCGCCGACTTCGCGAAGATCGAGCGGCTTGCGGTGCGCAAGGAATTCCGCAACACGCGCTTGTCCTTTCAGATCGTGAAGGCCGGCATCAAGCTTTGCCAAATGAAGGGCTATCGCCGGCTCTATGGCCACGCGCAAAAGCGCCTGGTCAATTTCTGGAGCCGCTTCGGGTTCCGGCCGCTGGAAGGCGCCAAGGAATTTGTCTTCTCGGATTTTGACTATGTCGAAATCGTCGCGGACATCGAGCGCGATCCCGACGCCATCACCATTGGCGCCGATCCTTATGTGATCATCCGGCCCGAGGGACGTTGGCATGCTCCCGGCATCCTGGAACGCTCAGCCAACCGGAAAGTCACCCGGCCATCGGTCCAGGCACGGCACGCATGAATACGGTCGTAAATCTTCGGGATTTCAGAGACCGCGGGCGCGGATTGCCCACGCTCCTGCTTATCGATTTGCATCACGACGCGCCCGGAGCTGCGGAATCGGGTCAGTCGGCATTTCTTCCCGAAGCTGTTGCCAATTGCCGTGCTGTGCTCAGGCATGCGCGGGCTTGCGGCATTCCGGTGGCCTTCACGCGTCAAGTCACGCCGCCTGCAAACATGCTGGCCACCCCCGTCTATCCGCGCTGGATCGCGGGCATTGAACCTGATCGTTGGGACATGGTCTTCGACCGGCAGCGCCCGTCCTGCTATGCAAGCGCCGAATTCCGGGAAGCGGCCCAAGAGATTGGCGGCAATTACGTCATCGCCGGCCGCTTCGGCGAACTTTCCTGCCTGTCCACGGTGATAGACGCATTTCACCGCGACCATCGCCCGACCGTGCTTGTCGATGCGCTGATGTGCAGCGCTCAGGACGAAATGCCCAGCGCGGCCATGTTGCGGGCAGTGACGTGCATCCTTTCACACTACGCAGACACCGTACACACCCACCCGTGGATTCGAGCGACCTCGCGGCGGGTTGGAGCCATCAAATGACGACGTTTACGACTTTGCACCCGCTGAAATACATCGCCGAAGCGCTCGCGCAGATGGCGACCACGCTGAGAGATTTCGAAATGCAGGAATCCGCGCAGCTGCTGGACAAGGCGAAATCCGAGATCGATCACAAATTGTCCGAACGCCCAAAGAAGGAAACGATGCAGGCACGGTAAAAAGTTGCGCGCACATCGTGCGGACGTGCGCCCAAGCTATTCGGCTTGGCCCATGTAATGTTTCACAAGGTCGCGCTCGAGCTGCCTTCCCGTGAAGCATTTCAGGCCAAGGCGGGGCGGTCGACTAGTCCCCCTGGTCGGCCGCCTCCATTTTTCGTCGAAGGAGGAGAAAACCCCAACGCGCTTTATCCCCTCCGATAGAAGCATAATGATTTACAATTGAAGCAATGTCATGCGCGAGTCACTTTATTGGCTCGGCTTTTCGTGGCCGCGAGCGACTATGGCCTGCCAGCCGTCTCGGCTCAATGAGAGGTTGCATCCCGGCCGAAAGCGCTTAGAAACACGCATGTCCCGGCTATTTCCACTGAGGTATCATATGGTTAGTTTGGATATGGGGGCTTGGAGGGGGCGTTGGTGGTCCACAGGGGGGTGGGCGCCGCTGCATTAATTTATCTGTTATTGCCCGCAGCGGCCCTGGCGAGTGAGGCACAAAGCCAAGCTCCACAAAATCCGACAGAGCAGAGTGAACAGGTCGTCATTACCGCGACGGACCGGCCGACACCGATTCTCGACGTGGCTGGGAGCGCGTCGGTTTACAGCGCCGACCGGCTGGACAATGCGCATGTTACCGACGTCAAGCAGCTGATCACGCTCGCTCCGTCACTGAACGTGATCAATTCCATCGGTGAAAGCTTCGGCCAGCTCATCGCGCTGCGCGGAGTTGCGACGTCGGGTGCCGATATGGGACTGGAATCGACCGTCGCCGTCACTGTCGATGGGGTTGTGCTGACACGGGCCAATCTCGCGGTCTTCGACTTCCAGGGCGTTGATCGCGTGGAGGTGCTGCGGGGTCCTCAGGGCACGCTGTTCGGCGCGAACACCACCGGCGGGGTAATCAATGTTTTGACACGGCGCCCGGATTTCACGCCGCATTTCGAGGCGGCGGCGACTTACGGAGAACGCGATCAGCGTGATCTGCGCCTGTCGGCCGAGGGGCCGCTCATTTCCTCCAAACTGGCAGGCCGGCTCGACATTGTCGCCGGCGCGGTTGACGGTTACCTGTCCAATCCCAACACCGGCGCCGTTTATGGCGGACGTCACCGCGACGAGGCGCGCGCCCAGCTTCTATTTGTTCCCACGAACGACATCGATATCCGCCTGATTGCAGACTATTTGCATCACGGGGGTACGGTGAATTCGCCGGTCTATCGCATCGTGGGACCGACAGGAGCCGTCATCAAACAGCTCAGCGGCCTGGCCATCATCCCCTCTTTCGACGCCCGCGACCTTTCGCAAATCGACAACGCCGCTCCGCGTTTCGAGAAGAACGACAGCGCGGGCGTGAGCACGGAAGCCAATTGGTTCAGCCGCGCCGGACGGCTAACCGTCATCGCCTCTTATCGCAGCGCAAAGACCGATCGCAGTTACGACGTGGACAATAGCCCGGCCGATCTCGCCAACGATCCGCGTGACGGTGAGCGCTACAACCAGGCGACGTTCGAAATGCGCCTGCAGGGAAAAATCGACCGCTTCGATTATCTGTTCGGCGCTTACGCGGCGCGCGGCCTGATCGTCTCGCGCGACTCCTATACCGCGGGAACCGAACTGGACGCTTATGTGAATGCGCTGGCAAGCGGCCATGTTCCGGCTTTTACGGGACTTGCCGCAGGCAACAATCTTCCTGCCGGCAGCGGCGTCTTCGACGTATTTCGTCAGCGCACCACGAGCTACGCGGGCTTCACCCATCAAGTAATCTCGCTGAGCGACAGCCTCTCGCTCGCCTTGGGGGCGCGCTACACGGCCGAATCCAAATCGCTTTCCGCCGCGATCGCCACCGACAATCCCGGCTGCACCAATGCAGTGGCCCTGCACGGCCGCGATCTTTCCGGCGTTCCTGCCAGCATGCGGGGCATGATCTGCGTTCCCAATCTCGATCCGCGCTACGATGGCAATTACGCATCCGATATCGACGAAGGTAACTGGTCAGGCCTCGCGTCTTTGAACGAAAGATTCAGCGAATCGCTCAGCGCCTATGTTTCCTACAGTCGCGGCTACAAGGGGGGCGGATTTCAGCTCGACCGCTCGGGCATGAATCCGGTCACCCCGTCGCTTTCGCAAGTGGCATTCCGTCCCGAAACCGCCGATTCCGAGGAAGCGGGTTTGCGTCTGATATCGCCCGATGGGGCGTGGCGCGCGGGAGCAACCCTGTTCCACACCAGTTTCAACGATTACCAGTTCAGCTATTTCGCCGGCCTCAATCGCCGCACCTTGAATGTGCCTGAGCTGTTCACCAAAGGCGTCGAAGCCGAAGCCGCGTATCGCCCGCTGCCGGAACTGGAGCTGTCATTTTCCGGCACCTATCAGGAAGCGGTTTTTGGACGAAGCGGATTCCCTTCCGATCTGACGCAGCTTGAAGGATCCACCGCGCCGCTCGCACCGCGATGGGTGGCCGTCAGCACCGTGTCCTATCGCACACCCATTGCCGATCTTGGCGTGGTTGTCTTTGGAGATGCCGATCTCCGCTGGCAATCGACGTCCAATGTTGGAGCCTCGGCTGCGCCATCGGCGAATTTCCTTCAAGGTTCGTATGCCGTGTTCGGAGCACGCATCGGCGCGGAAGCACCCGACAAGCATTGGCGCGTCGAACTTTGGGCCCGCAACCTGTTCGATCAGCGCGCCTGGTCGATCCTCAGCAGCACCACGCTTCAGCCGGGCTCCATCTCCGGTTTCGTCACCGACCCCCGCTCCATGGGCGTCACGGCGACGTTGGCCTGGTAATTTTCCGGCCCATCTTGCCCCATTCGGAGGGCGAGCATAGGCTTACAAGAGAGGGCAGGAGACATTATGGCCACATTGACGGCGCCGGCCTACGGCAAAGCAACCAAGACCAAACCAAATCTACCCTTCATCATCGCGGCATCATCGGGCGGCACTCTGATCGAGTGGTACGACTTCTATCTTTATGGCGTGCTCGCCGGTTTTTTCGCGACCCATTTCTTTCCCGGCGATATGAAGGCGGGCTTTCTCTATTCACTGGGCATCTTCTGGACCGGTTTCGTGGTTCGCCCATTCGGCGCAGTTGTTTTCGGTTATCTGGGCGATCTTGTCGGGCGCAAATACACCTTCATGCTGACGCTCGGCCTGATGGGTCTTTCGACCTTCCTGGTCGGCTGCCTTCCCACGTACGATCAGATCGGATGGGCGGCGCCCACACTTCTCGTCGCCTGCCGTGTGGTGCAGGGCCTCGCACTTGGCGGCCAATATGGTGGTGCCGCGACCTATATCGCCGAACACGCGCCCGATCATAGACGCGGGCTCTATACCAGCTGGATCCAGACGACGGCGACCCTTGGCATCGTTGCGGCACTGCTGGTCATCATGGCGTTCCGGCTCACCATGGGCGATTCCGCCTTCGGCGATTATGGCTGGCGCTTTCCTTTCATGCTTTCGGCGTTGCTGGTCCTCCTGTCCGCCTATCTGCGGATGAAGCTTGGCGAATCGCCGCTTTTCCAAAAACTCAAGGATCAGGGAAAGGTCTCCGACAATCCCGCGCGTGATGCCTTCGGCAACAGCCGGAATTGGGGTTTGATGCTGCTGGCGCTGTTCGGCTTCACCGCGCCCGAAGGCGTGGTGTGGTACACGGGACAGTTCTACGCGCTCGCTTATATGCAAACGGTGCTGAAAATTCCCTACATCACGGTTTACATCGTGATGATCGCGGCATTGGTGTTGGGCGCACCGTTCTTTGTCTTCTGGGGCTGGTTGTCGGATCGTTTCGGGCGGCGCTGGATCATGAGTTTGGGCTTCTTCCTTGCGGTCGTAAGCTATTGGCCGGTTTTCACCTGGCTTGGAGATTTCAAAGACAACCCGGCGATTTTGGTCCTGTTGGTCTGGTACATGGTGATCCTGGTCACGATGGTGTACGGGCCCATTGCAGCGTTCCTGATCGAGCTGTTTCCCGCGCGCATCCGCTATAGCTCCATGTCGCTTCCCTATCATGTCGGCAATGGTGTGTTCGGTGGCGGCGTGCCCTTCATTGCCACATTGCTTGCGGGGACCTTCACCGGCATTCCGCTGATCGGGCTGGCTTATCCGATGACGGTTGCGGGGATCGGCGTGCTGGTGAGCATTTTCGGGCTGCGCAACGAAACCAAGAATGTTCAGATTTGGGATGAAGTCGGGGGCGCGCCGGCTGCCTCCGATCAAGCCTGAACGTGAATGCTTTCGAAAGCAGACAATGAGCGCCTGACGCGGGTTGGCCCCGGCACGCCGATGGGCAATGTCTTCCGGCGCTATTGGCTGCCGGCGTTGCTGTCCAGCGAATTGGCCAAGCCTGACGGCGCACCGTTGCGCTTGCGCCTGCTCTGGGAAGATCTTGTTGCGTTCCGCGATACCGATGGCAATGTCGGGCTGGTCGATGCCTATTGCCCGCATCGCCGCGCGCCAATGTTTCTCGGGCGAAACGAGAAATGCGGGCTGCGCTGCGTTTATCACGGGTGGAAATTCGCTTCCGACGGCCGCTGCCTGGAGATGCCGACCGAGCCGAAAGACAGCACTTACAAGGACCGCGTTCGCATCAAATCCTATCGCGTGTGGGAGGCTGCGGGCATGGTGTGGGCCTATATGGGGCCGCAAACCGATGCGCCGCCCCCACCGGATATGGAACTGACGCGTGCGCCCGAAACGCACCGCTTCGTTTCGCGCACCGTGCAGGATTGCAATTATCTTCAGGCCCTGGAGGGCGGACTCGATTCATCCCACGCGACGATCCTGCACAACATCACGCTCGGCGACATGTCCTGGCTCGACGATTACGAGCGCACCACGCCAAAACTCGACGTGCAGCTCACCGATTACGGATTCCAATATAGCGGCATCCGCAAACAGAACGGCCGCCATTGGGTGCGCGTCTACCAATACATCATGCCGGTGACCCAAATCCGCGGCCGCATCGCACCGGTGCGCGGCGAAACCGCGCCGCCGAAGATCCCGCTCATCAGCGGCCATTATTGGGTGCCGATCGACGACGTCACAGTCTCCGTCATCAATTTTTCTTTTTCCGCCGATCCCAATATTCCGTTGCAGCGCGAATTCGCGCTCGCGTCCGAATCCGATTATGGTCGCGGGCCCGATGACCTTTTGCCCGATCTGCGGCTGAAGAAGAATCTCGGCAATCAATATCTGATCGACCGCGAATTGCAGCGCACCCGCAGCTTCACGGGCATTGAAGGCATCAACACCCAGGACGTGGCGGTGCAGGAAGGCATGGGGCCAATTGCCGACCGCTCCGAGGAGCATCTAGGCTCTACCGACCGCGCCATCGTGATGATGCGGCGTCTGCTTCTGGAAGCCACCCGCATCGTTGAGGCGGGAGGAACCCCGCGTGGCGCGGACAGCGCGTCCTATCGCGCTGTGCGTGCCGTGGATCATTACGCCGACAGCGAAGCGGACATTCCTGGCCTGATTTCCCGGGAAGGCGCGGCCCGGTTTTAAGATGTGGACCGAACCGGAAACGCCCGATGCCTGGGAGCGCTGGATACGCGCTGGCAGCCTGCATCATTACGTGGCCGATCATTCCTGGCTGTGGCCGCTCTCCGAGACGCTGCACTATCTCGGGCTTTCGCTGCTGCTGGGCACGGTCGGCTTGTTCGATTTGCGCGTGCTGGGCATGGCCAAGGCCATTCCACCCTCGGCGCTGCACCGCCTGATCCCGCTGGGCATTGCCGGCTATGCCGTGAACATCCTGACCGGCATCACCTTCTTTTCCGGATTTCCCGAGCAATATGCCTACAACCCCTCGTTTTTCTGGAAGGGCGTGTTCATGGCGGTGGCCGGCGTGAATGTCGCGATCTTCTATCTTTCCAACGCTTTTGCGGAGGTCAAAGCCATGCCGGCAGGCGCGAACGCACCGTTTCGGGCGAAATTGATTGCTGGCACATCGCTCGGCGCCTGGGTGGCGGTCCTGATCTGCGGGCGGCTTCTCACCTTCTTCCGCCCGCCCATTTTTCATTGAACGGACGCGCCGGTTGAAAGCGCGAGCCCAAAAAGGCAAAATGGCCCAAGATGCGAGAGCGAGCATCGCAAACCGGAGGGAGAGCATTATGAAAATTCATATCGCGTTGCTGGCGGCTGTCGCAGCCACGGCATTGGCAGTACCCAGCATGGCGGCGTCGTTGAGCGATGTCGTGCAAAAAGGCGCAGCCGCCGAAAAGGTCATGGAAAAGAACCAGATCAACTGGGCCACGGCAAAAGCCATCGGCGATCATTGCATCAATGAAGCCGCCGGCAAGGGCATGGGCGTCAGCGTGGTGATCCTGGATCAGTTCGGAACCATCAGCTATTACGGCCGCGGCGACGGACAGGGCAAGGTCAACACCGAATCCGCCCTGTGGAAGGCGAAAACCGTGCTGAACACCCGCGCTCCCAGCAAAGCGCAGATGAACGCCGTGCGCACAGGCGCGGTGAATGAAGCGCGCGTGATCTGGCAGGGCAATTTCGCCAATGGCGGCGGCCTTCCGATCGTGGTCGATGGACAATTCCTCGGCGCCATTGGTGTCGGCGGCATGGCGTCGACTCCCCCGGCGTGGAGCGACGAGATCTGCGGCTACAACGCGTTGACGGCGGTTCTCGGCCCGCAGCCCAAGCTGCTGCCCGATCTGCCCAATCCCTTCGCCATCAGCAATGCCGGCGCCGGCGGCGGCGCGGGCGCGCGCGCTCCTGGAGCGGCCAACAGATAATCTGAGTTATTGACGCAAAAAGGCCTCGCGCGTGATCCGCGCGGGGCCTTTTTCTTTACCGACGGGTCGGCCGTTCGATCAGGCGCTGATCCAATCCAGGGTCTTTTCCGTCTCGATAGTCTGCAGCCGTTCGAACAGGCGCTGCATATCGCCACGCGGAAAACGCTTTGTCAGCAGCATGAATTTCTCTTCCAGCCCGGCGCGGGTCAGTGGCCGTGCCGGCGTGCCGGAAAACTCCGTCACCTTGCGGCTGAAGCTGCGGCCGTCTTTCAGGGTCACGGCGACAATGCTGGTAAGGTCTTCGCGTTCCTGTCCCGGCGCTGTGATCATTTTCACCCGCGACGCCATCGCCAGAATCTGCGCATCGCGATGGACATTGTCGTCGAAGGAATCCGGGTCGATGGGATTGCGATAGAGCGAAAGCGCCACCGAAAACGGAATGCTGTATTGCGCCAGCAGCACATCCGGCGGCGCCGGAATGTTGTTGGTGGTCGCCATGCGGCTGTTGCCGGTGACAGTGATGGAATCGACATCGGCGGCGGCGAATTTGTATTCGTTCTTCAGATCCAGCATCGCCTCCACCGGCCGATGCGCCGTGATGTGGCACGCGAACCGCTTCACCATGATCGACATGGACGCGTAATCCTGGCCCAGCCCCTTGGTCAGCTCCGCGGTGTCGTGATCGTTGCAGAAGGCGCGCAGATAGCCCGATTCACCTTCAAGCACCGTATCGGGGCCGGTGAACCCTTCCGACGCGAGACTGGCTGCCAGCACACCGGATTCCGCAGCGCGCCCCAGATGCAATTTCTTCACCATTGCACCGGTGTCCGAATGGGCAAATTCCATGAGCCCCCCGGACAGCGAGCCCGCAACACCCAGTGCGTTTGAAAGTTGCTGCGCATTCAGATGCATGATCTTGCCGCAAGCCACGGCACCGCCGAAGGGCCCGGTGGTGCCGGGCGCGTGAAAGCCGCGCGGTTCAATGGTGCCTTTGGCGGCCCGCCCGATGCGGACCATCACTTCGGCCCCCGCTGTCATCGCAGCGATAAGCTCCGCGCCGCCAACGCCACGTTCCTGGGCAACCGCAAGCCCGGACGACAGCATGCTGGCGCCGGGATGCGATCCCGAATCCGGATTGGTGAGATTGTCCAATTCGAAAGCATGGGTCATCGCGCCATGGGCAAGCGCGGCCGAAGGCGCCTGCACCGTCACGCCGCCGGTGCCCAGAATATGACTCTTGCCGCCCGGCCCAGTTCGCTTGGCATGGGCAATCACCATCTGGCTCCACGGGAGTTTGCCGCCGTAAAGAATGACCGCCACCGTGTCGGTGATGCAGTCCTTGATACGCTGGCGTACCTCGGTGGGCACATCCTCATAGCGCAGTTTCGCAGCATAGCCGGCGAGCTTCGGGGTGTAGCCGCGCTCGCCTTTCGGCGCCGTTGTCTCGGCCGCACGCGCAGGCGTTCCGGCCAGCAATTCCGGAACCAGAGCTGTTGCACCGGCAGCGGCCGCCACGCCATTGAGAAAACCGCGACGATCCACGCGGGGTGCATCCTGCTCGGCCATGATTGCCTCCATCGTTTCCGGACGTGCTGCCCGTGCTTGGCTGCAAATTAGCGAAATTCGCCGGGAAAGCCGATAGAGCTTCGTGCGGGGAACGCAAGCCCT
>DATARE010000086.1:0-7031 GCA_036264295.1 Micropepsaceae bacterium
CGCCGACATTGTGATGCGATTTGATGGTAACTGACGGTCCACCCAGTGCCGATACGCTCTCGATCACGTCGGGATACAGCGTACCTTGTGCAAGGAACTCCGGATGGCCGACCTTTTTGGCCTCGGCGTCGAACACATCGATGAAGGTCGCGCCGATGATCTTGCGCTTCTTTTCTGGATCGTCGATGCCTTCGAGACGGGAAAGGAACAATTCACCGGCGTCAACGTGGACCAGCGGAATGTTGTAATGCCCCCGGAACAGCGAAACCACTTCTTCGGCTTCGCCGGTACGCATCAGCCCCGTATCGACAAAGATGCAAGTGAGCTGATCGCCGATCGCTTCATGAATCAGGAGCGCGGCCACCGATGAGTCGACACCGCCGGAAAGCCCGCAGATGACCCGGCCTCTGCCGACCTGCTCGCGAATGCGGCGAACAGCTTCGGCACGAAACGCCTTCATGTTCCAATCGGCGGGAATACCGGCGACCATCTGCGTGAAATTGCGCAACAGCGCCCCGCCTTTGGGCGTGTGCACCACTTCGGGATGGAACATCACGCCATAGAACCGGCGCGCCTCGTCGGCGATCACCGCAAAGGGCGCATTCTCGCTTTGCGCAAGCACCTGGAAGCCCGGCGGCAGCTGGATAACCCGGTCGCCATGGCTCATCCAGACAACGTCGCGGCTGCCGAGCGGCCAAACGCCATCCAGAAGCGGCGATTGCCCGGAAATGTCGATCTCGGCGCGGCCGAACTCGCGTTTGTTGGAGCGTTCGACCCGGCCCCCCAATTGCGTGACCATGGTCTGCTGGCCGTAGCAGATGCCAAACACCGGCACGCCCAGGGTGAACACCCGTTCCGGCGCGCGGGGCGATCCGGCATCGCAGACGCTGGCCGGCCCCCCGGAAAGGATGATAGCGCGCGGCACGCCTTGTGCGAGCGCGGCTTCGGCCTTGTTGAAAGGCACGACCTCGCAATAGACGCCGCTCTCGCGCACGCGCCGCACGATCAGCTGCGTTACTTGCGAGCCGAAATCAATCACCAGTACCGGAGGCATGGCCGCAAACTAGTCAGGCAGAACGAGCAAGTCTATGGCTTGGCGCCGCTATTCAGAGCTTTTTCGACTTGCGCCGTTTCCGGGCAGCTGGTGCCGCAGGAATGCATCAAAAGCTCGTGCTGGGCCTGGGCTCCGGCCCGGTCGCCTGCCGCAATGTCGAGCAATGCCAACCCCTTGAGTGCCGGGGCGTAGGCCGGCTGGGCATCCAGAGCGAGACTGAAATAACGAAGCGCCAATTCAGGCTGGTCGACATGCACATAGAACTCGGCCAGGCGTTCATAGGGCACCGGATCGCCGGGCGCATAGATCACGGCCGACTGATAAAGCTGAATCGCGCCGTCCATGTCGCCGTCTTTCGCCGCCTGTTCGGCTGCCTGGAGAAACTTGGGCGCGTCCAGCGCCATTTCGCTCCCTTCGGCCTGGTTTGTGGCGTCGGCCGTTTCTTGCGCTGCCACGGCAACAGCGCTCGAACTCGCCAAGCCGGCCGCCAAAACAAACCCCAACAGGCTTCGATTCATGAGTCGTGTCTCCGGCCAAGCCTTCAATCTCTGGTCATGATACAGGCAAAAAAGCCGTCCGTGCCAGTCTTGCGAGGACTTGCGTTAAAATAGTCCTGCATGCCCGGCGGGGGCTCGTAAGCCGCCAAAGAGCGCCAGATTTCTGCCGCGGGAAGCACCCGGAAACGGGAATTGCGGGCCATAAAAGCCCCGATCACATCCTCGTTTTCGCGCGGAAGCACCGAGCACGTGGCGTATATCAGCCGGCCCCCGGGTTTGACGTGCTTCGCTCCCTGGTCGAGCAGTCCTGCCTGCGAGGTCACCAGCGCGTCGAGCCGTGCTGGGTTCAACCACCACTTCGCACCCGGATTGCGCCGCCAAGCTCCCGATCCGCTGCAGGGTGCATCCACCAGCACACGGTCGAATAGACCATCACCCCAGAACGGGCTGTTGGGTTCACCGGTGGCAGCAATGATGGTGGCACCCGCCCGCCGGGCGCGGGGACCCAATTGCTTCAGCCGTACGGCATCCGTATCGAAGGCAAGGATTTCGCCCCTGTTCTGCATGATCGCGGCAAGGCAAAGCGATTTGCCACCCGCCCCCGCCGCCAAATCGAGCACTTGGCTTCCCGGCTTGGCATCGCAAAGCATGGCCGCGATCTGAGAGGATTCGTCCTGAAATTCGAAAGCCCCGGTCTGGAAAAATTGGGTGTGCTGAAGCGCACCGAGACCTCCGCCCGACGGGACGCGGATGCCGTGCGGCGCAAACGGCATGGGCTCGCATTGGACATCGAGTGAACG
This sequence comes from Micropepsaceae bacterium, assembly GCA_036264295.1. Classification (GTDB taxonomy): domain Bacteria; phylum Pseudomonadota; class Alphaproteobacteria; order Micropepsales; family Micropepsaceae; genus CAIYRG01. The sequence continues at coordinate 2,352 of DATARE010000086.1, forward strand.
CAAACCAACCAGCATGTCAGGGCGCGAGGCGCGAAGCGTGTTGACGCGCAAATCCACCGGCGCGCGTTTCAACATCGCACGCATCTCGTCCTGCAATTCCTCGCCGAAGGCACGGCTAAGGTCAGGTTCGAGCCATTCCGGATATTCCCCCTGCACATGAGATGGCGGCATTCCCGCCGGGGGCGCGGCGATGGCACGGCTTTCATCCTCCGACAGGGGCGGCGGTCCATACGCACCGGCGCTGAACAATTGCGTAACGTCGTCTGCGGGCACCCCCTCATTGAGGAGGCTGCCGATGGTCAACGCTCGCGAATCGTCCCGCCCCATGCGCCACGCCGCAGACGCCCGATGACGCAGCACGCTATAGACGCGCTCGGATACGGCGGCGCGATCCTTCGAGCCCATGAAATGGCGGGCGCGGAACCAATCGCGCAACAACCGGTCCGCTGGCTGCGCGGTTGCGTTCAGCGCATCCAGGATTTCGATCGCCGCCTGGATTCGGGCAGCCGGAGTCATTGGGAAAAAGCCGCGGCCGAAGCGCCGGACATGGGCGGGCGCGATACATCCCCCCTCCCCTCCCGCGAAATCGCACGCACAGCAGCAAAATCGCAGCGTTTCCCCGATGATGGATCCGGCGAAAGAAAGAAGTTTTCGGTGCAATAGAGGCGCAATTTCGTACCTGTTCGAGTCAATTTCGGTGCCTCTCGCCTTTCCTTAAAGTATGGGAGGGCCAGAAAAGTAAGCTCCAAAGCGTATCCCGCCACACAGCGCAAGGCCTGCCCTGAAGCCGGTTGATAAATATCAACGAGATCGCGCCGCGTGCGCGTAAGAGGCGTGTCCTTATACGGCTTCCGGCTGTCCTGTTTTGCAAGATGTGACACATCCGATGATTCGAAACATGCGTTGGAGCCGTTGCTGCGTCCGAGGGCGCGCCCGATTCCGTTTCGGCAGCGCGATCGCGCTCATGATTGCATCCTTTCAGCCGCTGTCGGCCGCTGCGCAAACCATCGATTACGGGGCATTGGAGCAGCTTTTCGGCCAGGCGGTCACGACCAGCGCCACGGGCTCGCCCGAGCATGAATCCGATGTTCCCGTCGCCATGGAAATCGTCACGGCGGACGAGATCCGGCGATCCGGTGCGCGCGACCTTCCCGGCGTGCTCAAGCATGTGCTCGGCGTCGATGTCATGCGCTGGAACAGCGACAGCGCCGATATTGGCATACGCGGCTATGACCAGGCATTCTCACCGCGCGTTTTGGTGCTGATCGACGGCCGTCAAGTCTATGCGGATCATTATGGCTATACGCCTTGGGCGGCACTTCCCGTCGAGCTCGGCGCTATCCGTCAAATCGAAATCGTGAAAGGTCCAAACGCCGCCTTATTCGGTTTCAACGCCGTCAACGGCGTCATCAACATCATCACCTATAATCCATTATATGACGGCGTGAACACAGCATCGGTCACTGGCGGGACACAAGGGCTCGGGGAAGCGTCAGCCGTGAAGACGTTTCGATTCAATGGTGGCGGCGTTCGGCTATCGGCGGGCGGAACTATCGACAATGATTACTCAACCCCTATTCCACCACCAGGAAATAGCTTGCTGTCGCGTCTTCGCAACGACCGTTTCGCCGCGGACATAGACGGCGTTTTTCAAATTACGCCAGACGTGCAACTGGGCATTGAAGCCAATCACAGCACGGCGGCGACAAATGATATGGGCGCCATCTATACCCCGGCGCAAGATCATCACTACACCACCTCGATCAAAGGACAGCTCACCGCCGATACCGGTTTGGGTTTGATTCAAGCCACCGCCTACCAAAACTGGATATCACAGCATTATTTTGATGCCGCCGACCCACAGCTTGTGTTTCGTGGCGAGGAGACTGTTGCTCAACTTCAAGACCTATTCAAAATCGGCGCGAACAATGTTTTTCGTGCAACGCTGGAGTATCGGCATGACAGCGTCGACACCACATCCTTCGTGGGCGGAAAGGTCTTCTACACCGATTACGCCGCGAGTGGCATGTGGAAATGGGATATCGGGTCAAGCCTTTCGCTGACCAGCGCATTGCGTTGGGAAAATCTTCATTTGGGCCGGTCAGGCGCGGCACCCGCCGGTTATCCTTTCGTCAATGACGATTGGAACCGGATCATCATGGAGCTGAGCTATAGCACCGGCATCGTCTGGAAATCGACTGACGTCGATACCCTCCGCTTCATGTTCAGCCAGGGTGATCAGCTTCCCAGTCTGGCCGATTTCGGTGCCGCGTTAATTGTGTCGCCGCTTGTGAAGTATAGCGGCAATCCGAATGCCGATTCGACCGATGTCTACAATTACGAAGCATCGTGGGACCGGTCCTTGCCCAGCATGGATGCCAAGTTCAGAGCCTCGATCTTCTATCAAGCGGGACAGGATTTTCTTGCATTCCAGGGGGCGACAATCCCCAATTCGGGATCGTCGCCTTTTGGTACAGGAGCAAATATCGGGGATTCCAGTGCGCGTGGAATCGAGCTCTCGCTGTCCAATGCTTCGCAACAAGGTTGGCGCTGGGCATTGGACTATCGCTATGAATCCATCACCGACCGCTTTGAGCCGTTTGCAGCGGGCGGAACGGATTTCGTCGACTTCCAACACGTAACGCCCAAACATATCGCTCATGCCAATCTGGGCTGGAGCGGCGGGCACTGGGAAATCGACGGCTATCTTTATTATCAATCGCCGACGCATGGGCTGTTGCCTCTGCCGGTACTCACGGCCTCCTTTCTCACACCCATTCCCGATTATTTGTCGTTCGATGCACGGATCGCTTATCGCCTGACCGACTGGGCGACCCTGGCGGTGTCCGGTCAAAACCTTGGATCGTCACCGCAAAAGCAAACCTCAGGTCCCGCCGTCGAACGGAGCGTGTTTGCCACCCTGACGGTCAATTTCTGATGGGCAAAAAGGCCATGAAAACGATGGCGGCTTTGATCTTGTCTTTCGTCCTGCTTGCCGTGGGCGGACCGGCCATTGCGGAGATTACGCAAACCGATGTGCTGGTCGTAGGACGTGCGATGGGCTTTGTCGAAGGATTCGGAGGTCGCACCGTGCGCATGGGGATCGTCTTTGCGGCGGGCTCCCCGCAATCCGTGCAGGAAGCGAACGAGTTGAAGACGATCCTGGGTAACCAGTTTCGCGTCGGGAACAATGTGCTGGTGCCGGTTCTGCTGAGAAGCGATCAAGTGATCGATACAGACGTTGGCATGTTTTTCTTGACCGGCGGGATTGGAGCAGCGGCGGAAAAGGTGGCAACCGCAAGCAAAGAGCGGAAGATCCCCTGTATCACCTTCGATCTCGCGCAGGTGCGGAATGGGACCTGCACCCTGGGAGTTCAGTCTCAGCCGAAAATCGACGTGTTCATCAATCGCCATGCGGCGGCCCAAAGCAATACGGTCCTGTCTTCCGTCTTTCGCCTGATGGTCCATGAGCTTTAGAAGGCAGCGGCCGGGCTGGGCCTGACGCCGTTGAGGCCAAGCCGGCATAGGGGTATCATCCGTGCAAATCCGGGTGCTCATTGCGCCTGCGCAGCACAGGTGGGGAGGAAACATCGCATGTCGAGATATGGATTGCGTCGCAGCAGGAACCAACACGTGCTCGCCGGGGGGGCTTTGGCCGCACTTCTCTGCGGTGCCGCCGCACTTCTGCCTGCGCGCGCCGCCGACGATACCGCGAAAGGAAATATTCCTGATCTGATGGCTGGCGGCATGGGATGGAATTCTGCCGGTGGCCTGACCGCAGTTCCAGGCAGCCCGAGTCCGGTGGTTCAGGATCCCAATGTCAAATATGTGCCCAACAATGTCGGCGGCCAGCCGACTTGGCGCGTGGGTGACATCAACAATCCCAACCTCACGCAATTCGCCAAGGACGGGCTGAAGAAAGCCAACGACATGGTGGCCGAAGGTTTCGCCATGTACAACCGCACCTCCCGCTGCTGGCAGCCCGGCGTCGTGAGCCTCAATCTCAGCCCGGGACGCACCTATTTCCTGCAGACGCCGAAGGAAGTCGACATCATCTGGCAACGGGACCAGATCGTGCGCCACGTCTATCTCGACGTGCCGCACAGCGCCAACCCGAAACCCTCCTGGAACGGCGAATCGGTCGGGCATTATGAAGGCGACACGCTGGTCGTCGATACGATTGGGCAGACCACCAAAAGCTTCGTCGATTTGTATCGCACGCCCCATAGCGACAAGCTCCATGTCGTTGAGCGTTATCGCCTGATCGAAGGGGGTAAGGCGCTTCAGGTGGAAATGACCATCGACGACCCGGTGGCATTCGTGATGCCCTGGAAGGGCACGAAGCGCTGGGAAAAGGTCACCACCCGGCCGACCGCCGATGGCAACGTAACCGGCACCTACAACGAGGAAATCCGCTGTATGGATGGGGAAATGGTCAATCCCCTGAACCAAGTCTATGCGGCAAAGCTGGAGCCCTTGCCGACCGACAGCAATGGCGCCGAGCAGAAGCATCTGAGCGGCGGCTGACAGCGGCTACATGGGCAAGCTTTAACATGCGACGGTCCGCAAGTCCCTGATCTTAAGGCAACATTAGCCACTCAACCGTATGGTGAGCACCGGTGCAGCCACAGTTTGCCGTGGCCGCATTGCACGGATGCTCACGGGATTCGGACATTGCGA
>DATARE010000163.1:0-2327 GCA_036264295.1 Micropepsaceae bacterium
ACCGGGCCGAGCGCCGGATCGCCCACCGGCGCGATGTACGCCTGGAACAGCGTGGTCTCGCTTAGCGGCACGGCATATTGCATGGCTAAAGCCATGATGAAATCGTGCGGATGCTGCGCATCGACAATCGGTTTTCCATACGCGGTTTCCCCGGTCTGGAACAGTTCCGGATAACGGCGCTTCGTAATGGTGAGCGGCTCAAGACTGGTCATGAGTTCAAATGACAACGCGCCCCGGCCGGCCTTATGCACGGCGCTCACCATGGCCCAATTCGTCGAGTAGAGTTTATCGTGCCCGCGCGGACCGGACTGTTCGGTATCCACCAGGAACGCCGTTGCCATAAACATGAGACGCCAGGAACCGGCGTTTTTCATGAGCATCGGCATGGGCCACGCCGCCGGCGGCATGCTGGTGCCGGACGCTTGGTTCGTGAGAAGCGTTTCAGCGGGGCTCAGGGCCGCCGCGTGGTTCATTCCCGGCATGTGGGAGTGGTCCATGCCCGGCATACTCTGCTCCGGTTGCGCGTACATTATGGCATTGGACGCGAGCGCCGCCAGCAGGCAGACACGTTTCCGTCTCATACAATTCTCCTGATTTGTTGATTGAAGGAATGTGGATGAAACGAAAAGCTAGATGCGCAGGACGGCAGGCAGTGGCGGATCGGCCTCGGCTGGAGGAGTGACGGACGCCGCGGGAGGATTGGCGATGGCTGCTACCTGCGTGGGTGCCTTTGCGGCGACCGCGCCGACTGCGTCGGTATTGACGGCCGTGAAACACGGCGCAGGCGTTCCGACTAACTGGTGAGGACAAGGCTGCGCGTCGCCGCTTTGCTGAGGAGCGCCAGAATGGCGATGACACGGAGGCACGCTGGCATTACCAGAGCCGCCGCCGGCGGGAGCATTCATCACGCACGAAAAGACGCAGTTCGTGGCGGCAAGGAAAACCGCAGCCGCAAACAGAACCCGGAGTGCGTTCATAATCTCATCATACAAGAACTGCGGCGGGCGGCTGTTATGGCGCAAGCAGTGCGGGATCGGAACGGACGTGGGACGAAAAACTGACGAGCTTGTTGAGACCGTTCAGATAGGCTCTGGCGCTGGCTTCGATGACATCGGTGGAGGCGCCGCGCCCCACGACTTTTCGATCGCCCTCCTCCAGTTGCACGGTCACCTCACCCATGGCTTCAGTGCCGCTGGTCACTGCCCGAATCTCGTAGCGGGCCAGCCGGGCCGCGGTCCTGGTTACTTGGGATATCGCCTTACAGGCGGCGTCCACGGGGCCGTCGCCGATGGCGGCGCCTTCTCGCAGTTCGCCGTTGACGCGGACCCTTACGGTTGCCGTGGGAATGGCCGACGTGCCGCTATAAATGTGCAGATACTCGAGCTGATAAATTTCCGGCAGCGGATGGATCTCGTCGTGCAGGATGGCAATGAGATCCTCATCGAACACTTCCTGTTTCTTGTCGGCCACTATCAGGAATCGCTCGTATGCCTGGTTCAGCTCCGGTTGCGAGAGGGTGTATCCGAGCTTCTTGAGGCGATCGCTGAGTCCGTGGCGGCCGGTACGCGCGGTGAGGACCACGCGGCTTTCTTCGATGCCAACATCCTCCGGACGCATGATCTCGTAGGTCTCCCGCTCCTTAAGAAAACCATCCACGTGGATTCCCGAGCTGTGCGAAAAGGCATTGCCTCCCACGACTGCCTTATTAGGCGGAACCTTGATGCCGAGCATATCGGAGACCAGGCGGCTGGTTCGATGGAACTCGCGGGCGTCCACGCCAGTATGCAAGCCGAAATAATCGCTGCGCGTGCGGAGCGCCATCACCACTTCTTCCAGAGCCGCATTGCCGGCCCTTTCGCCAATACCGTTGATGGTGCCTTCTACCTGGCGGGCGCCGTTAAGAACGCCGTACAGCGAATTGGCTACGGCCAATCCAAGATCGTCGTGACAGTGGACGCTGATGGTGACCCGGTCGATATTCGGAACCCTCTCGCGAATGGTGCGGATCAGACAACCATATTGCTCCGGGACGGTATAACCTGTGGTGTCGGGGATATTGACGACGGTGGCGCCGGCTTCAATGGCAGCCTGCAGCATCTCGAAAAGAAAGCCGGGATCGGCGCGGCCGGCATCTTCGGCGTAGAACTCGACGTCGTCAACGTGCTGCCGCGCCAGTTTGACGGCATCGATTGCCATCTGCAGAATCTTGCTTTTCTTTTCGCCCAGCGTCCGGCCATAGCGCTCATCCTTGAACTTGCCCAAAATGTGAATATCGGAGGCGCCGATGCCGGTATGGATGCGCGGCCTTCGGGCCTTGGCCAGGGCCT
>DATARE010000080.1:0-19443 GCA_036264295.1 Micropepsaceae bacterium
GGTCCATGTTCAGGAGCGCGGCGAAGGCATATTCGAACAGCTCCATCTGACCCTGATTGAGTACCCGGATCAGAAATGATGCCCGCAATTGCCCGGATGCATGCAGTTTTTCGACGAGTTTTCGCGCGTTGGCGCCGGTAAGTGGTGCCTCTTCGTGCTGAAGCGATGCCGCGCTCTCGTCGATCGCCGAAACGAGGGCTTTGCCGGCGTCGGGATAACGAGCGGTGAGGGCTGTCTTCAGTGCGCCTGACACCCATACGCAGAGCCGCTTTGCCAATTCCCCCGGAAGGTCGGGGCGATCAACCAAGGGTTGTTGCAGGCTGGGAATGTTCCGCGCTCGTTCGCCCAATTGTTCGAAGGTCGCATCGCTGATTTTGGCGGAGCCGTTGCGCAACAGCGCAATCAATGCTGCTTCGCAGGCGCATCGCGCAATCGCGGCGGTGACATTCTCGCCAATGGCGGGACGTTCCGCGACCACCGTCTGATGGCCGTCAGACCCTTTTTCGATGATGCGGATCAGGTCTTGATCGGAAAGAAGCGGGCTGCGGGCAAGGACAGGTCTTGCGACTTCAATCTTGTCGTCGCACAGAAGGATAAGCAGATCATGAGGTGCCGCCGGATCGTCTGCCAGACGTTCCGCCAAATGGATGCGGATCGACATCTCCACATCTTTTGTCAGGCGTTTCAGGATCTCGCTTGCCAATTGGCGTTCATGATCGCCAAAAGCGCCGGATTGGCGCTGAAATAGCGTCGTAACTGCCAGATAGATTTCGTCAAATCGGCTGTGGGCCGATGTCAAGCTATCGGTCTCCTGCAACAATTCTACCGCTCTGCCTTGTTGCAAAACCACGAAAACTCCCGCCCCTCTCGGCATTTGGGCCGCCGACGAACTCAGCATAGGCAATCGTGATTAACATGATATTAAGCGAGCCCAAAAGCTCATGGGCCGGTTGAGTTTTCGCCGCCGCTCGCGCTTTTGGACAGGTACGGACGGAGCAACAAGATCATGAAATTTGGGATCGGCCAGCCGGTGCGCCGCAAGGAGGATGTCCGCTTCGTTACCGGGCATGGGCTTTACCTCGACGATATTCATCCGGAACAGACCGCGTATGCGTTTTTCGTGCGCAGCACCCACGCCCACGCCGTGCTCCGTGGCGTTGACGTGACGGCCGCGCGCCAAGCTCCCGGCGTGATTGGGGTACTCACCGCGGCCGATCTTCCGGAGACGGGCTTCGTCCCCGTACGCGGTGGGTTCAAGAACCGGGACGGCACCGCCATGAAAGTGTCGCCCAAGGCATTGCTGCCCGCGGACAAGGTACGCTTCGCGGGGGAGGCCGTGGCCATGATCGTGGCGGAGACTCCGGCGCTGGCGAAAGACGCAGCCGAACTCGTGAACGTCGATTACGAAAGCCTGGGCGCGGCCGCAGATGCTGAAGCGGCCCCCAACGCGCCGGCGATCTGGGATAACGCGCCCGGCAATCTCGTTTTCGATTGGGCGGATGGCGACGAAACCGCCTGTGCCGCCGCGTTTGCGAAGGCCGCGAAAACGGTCGCTGTGGAATTGGTCCAGAACCGCATCGTGCCGACCCCGATGGAGCCCCGCGGCGCCATCGGCCTATATGATCCGTCCACGGATCGTTACACGCTTTATACGTCGACCCAGGGATCGAGCGGCATCCGCGACAAGATCGCGGGAGCGGTGTTGAAAATTCCGCCGGAGAAATTGCGCGTCATCACGCCCGACGTCGGGGGCGGATTCGGATTGAAGACCTCTGCCGCGCCGGAGCAGACGCTGGTGCTGATCGCAGCCAAGGCGTTCGGCCGCACGGTCAAATGGGTCGGGGAAAGGATGGAAGCCTTTCTCGGCGACGGTCACGGCCGCGATGTGAAGATGAAAGCCGAGCTCGCGCTCGATGCAGATGCGCGCATTCTGGCGATCCGCCTTCGCAGCGTCGCCAACATGGGCGCCTACATGACTCATGTCGGTCCGCTGATCCCGACCATGAATCTGCGCGTCATGGGCAGCGTCTATCGCGTGCCCACGGTATGGGCCGAGGTGAAAGGTTACTTCACCAACACCAGCACCATTACCGCCTATCGCGGTGCCGGACGGCCTGAAGCCATCTACGTCACCGAACGGCTGATGGATCAGGCGGCGGCGGCCTTTGGCATCGACCGGCTGGAAATCCGGCGGCGCAATCTCATTCGCAATGAGGAGCTGCCTTATCGCAATTGGAAAGGCCTCACCATCGACTCGGGCGATTTCGAAGCCAATCTCGACGAAGCCGCCCGGCTCGCCGATTGGAACGGGTTCGCGGCGCGGCGGCAGGACTCGGAAGCGCGCGGCAAACGCCGCGGCCGTGGCGTGAGTTATTATTTCGAGGCCTCGGGCGGACCGCCGGGCACCGAGCCCAGCAAAATTCATTTCATCGACAATGGCGCGGTCGAAGTCTATCTCGCCACCCAATCGAACGGGCAGGGGCACGAGACGACATTTGCGCAGCTAGTTGCGGAGCGTCTTGGCGTGCCCTTCGATTCAATCATCATTCGGCAGGGCGACACCGATGACGGATTGTCGGGCGGCGGCACGGTGGGCTCGCGCTCGCTTCAGACCGCGGGCAACGCCATGGCGCGGGCCATGGAAGCCATCGTCACGAAGGGGAAAGTCGCGGCCGGTCAGGTGCTGCAGGCCGGCGGTGCGGAGGTCCAATTCGCGGTTTCGGAAGGCATTGGCAAGTTCGTCGTCGCCGGCACGGCCCGCGCCATCACGGTCAGCGAGCTTGCCGTCACGTTGAAGCGCGAGCGTTTGCCGGGATTCGAGAACGGCCTCGACGAAGCTGCGGGCTTCGAGTCTCCGTCCACTTTCCCCAATGGGTGTCACATTTGCGAAGTGGAAATCGACCCGGAAACCGGGACGGCCGTGTTCGACCGCTATGTGATCGTCGACGATGTGGGACGTGTCATCAATCCGCTGATCGTCGATGGCCAAATCCATGGCGGCGTAGCGCAAGGTTTGGGGCAGGCGCTGATGGAGCATTGTATTTACGATCCGGAGTCCGCTCAGCTGGTGACCGCCAGCTTTGTTGATTATGTCATGCCGCGCGCAGACAACATGCCGGACCTCGACATTTCCTATAACGAGGTTCCATGCACCACCAATCCATTAGGCGCGAAGGGCGCAGGCGAGGCGGGCACCATTGGCGCGCTGCCTGCGATTATCGGGGCAATTTCGGATGCGCTGAACGTCCCGCATATCGATATGCCTGCGACGCCTGAAAAGATCTGGCGCGCCGCGCGCACGGCCGCCTGAGTTAATATTTGTAATTGAAACCGATCGAAAAGCCGTGCCGGTCCACCTCCAGCTTGGTGGGGATTCCGGCGAGCGCGAAAATTGGCTTGGAACCGTTGGTCCAACGATATTCAAAGCTGCCCACCAGTTTCTGCGTAAAGCCCAGCTGAACGCCGCCGCGCACTTGATAGGCCGTCGTCCAATCGTTGCGCGTGGTGCCAAAGACATGCTCGTTCAGATCGACAGCGCGGAAACCGGCTCCGATATAGGGCTTCAAGCGCCACGAGCCCTCGCTGAACTCGTAGATCCCCTTTAGCGTCAGGCGCGCGCCCGTCACGGTTCCGCCCGCCGCGACGCCCCCCAGGCGCTCGCTCGTAGCATTGGATGACACGCCCTCGAGTTCGGTCCTGAAGCCTTTACCCAAATCATATCCAAGAGCCGCGGCACGAGAGCCCCCAAAGCCGAAACTTTCCGTCTGGTTTAGGGGCGAGGTGGGCGAATTGCGTTCCGGGGTTTGGGACAGACTGGTTTGGGGCGGGATGTAGGTCGTGTCGGCGAGCGCCTTTCCACTCAAAAGCGCCAAGCCCATTCCAATTTTTGCCCAGCTCCGCATGGGTCCGTTCCACCCGCGGCACATATTCCGTGCCGTCCGATCACAACAACGCGCAATCGGGGAACGAGTTTTCGCGGAACTCTTGGAGAAGCTGCAAAAGGATCGAAATCTAGGAAATTATTCGCGTACGGATGATGGCGAAAGATTCGCGGCGTCGGCCACCGTTTTCGTGACGCTCACATAGTCCGTTTTTCCAGTGCCAAGCACCGGAATATCCGATACCGCCATAACGCGCCGCGGCACGGCAAGTTCCGGAACGCCGTGATTGCGCGCCCAGACGAGCAGATCATCGCGCCTTGCATCGGGATTGGTGGTGACGAGCACGACGCTCTCGCCTTTGCGGCCGTCCGGAACGGCAATCGCCGCATGAGCATGATCCGGCCACAGCGCCGAGGCGCAATTCTCGACCACGGCAAGAGAAACCGTTTCGCCGCCGATCTTGGCGAATCTTTTCAGCCGCCCGCGAATGGCGATATAGCCGTCGGCATCCATGCTGACGACATCGCCCGTGTCGTGCCAGCCGCCATCAGGTGGCGCAATTTCGCCGGGACGGTCTGGACGCAGATAGCCAAGCATGATGTTGGGTCCCTTGACGAAGAGCCGTCCGCCTTCGGGAATGCCCTCCACCGGATCGATGCGCGATTCCATTTCCGCCACCAGGTGACCGACCGTACCGGGCCGGTTCGCACCCGGCTGGTTCGCGGAAATCACCGGCGCCGCTTCGGTCACGCCATAACCTTCGAGCAACTCGACATTGTATTTGCGCCGCACGAGCTGGCGCGTCTCATCGTGAAGATGTTCCGCGCCACAGACAGCCAGCCTTAGACTCGACAGATCGCCGTCGCTGCTGGCGCGTACGAATTGCGATAGGAAGGTATCGGTGGCCAATAGGATCGTTGCGCGATGTTCGCGGATCCGCCGCACGATCTCATGCGGCTGACGCGGGGTGGGATGCAGGACCGCCTTGATCCCCAAATAGATCGGCATCAGCGCACCGACTGTCAGCCCGAAGGAGTGGAATGTCGGAAGCGGATTGAAAACAATGTCGCTCGTGTAAAGCGCAATATGGGCGCGGACTTGTTCGACATTGGCCAGGATATTTGCGTGCGACAGCGCCACGCCTTTGGGCTCGCCCTCGGTGCCTGAGGTGAACAGAATTACCGCCGGTGAATCGGCGCGCACCCGCGCTGCAACCATACGGGGAAGCACAGAACCAATTGCAGCGGCGCCCTTGTCGAACGGCGAAAGCGAGGCGCGCACATCTTCAAGATAGACCAGCTCGGCCGCCTGTTTCAGCTGGGCCTCGAGCGCCTCGAACTTCCCCAATTCGATGAAGCGATGCGCAGTCACGATCCGTTTGATCTTGGCGGAATCCAAAGCCGCCTGAAGACTGCTTTGCCCGGCGGTGAAGTTGAGCATCGCGGCGACGCGCCCATAAGCGGAGAGGGCGAACATCGCGATCACGGACCCGATGCCGGTCGGCAGCAGAACGCCGACAGATTCGCCTTTGCGCGTTCCCTTCTTCAGCGCGTGCCCCAGCGCAAGTGCGGCGAGCTGAAGCTCGGCATAGGTCAATGTGCGTTCGTCGCCATCGACCAGAATGGGGCGTTTGGGCCCGAAACTGTGCGCTGCGTCGACGAGGGCGCCGAAGAGGGTGCGTCTCGCCTTCGCGGGGTTGTAGGGAGTAGGCGTGGTGGCCAAGCGTGCGATCCGTTTTGCGCGAACCTAACCTGCCGCGACGCCCACACCAAGATAGGTTTCACGCCTACATGTTGTTGATATGCAGAATGTTCCCGTCAGGGGCCTTGAACCATGCTGCCTTGAAGTCGTGCATTAATTACGAGCTTGCGAGAGAGGTATTGATCCCATGCTATGTTGCGGCGGAGAGGTTTTCCGCAGGGGAACACATGCCGATGTATCATGAAGGCAATCGCGAACTGCAGAACCGGTTCGGAAGCGCGGCGCTCGCCGACCGCTTGGCGGAGAAGACCCATCGCACGGCGTTCACGGATGCCGACAAGGATTTCATCGAAAACTGTCCCTTTTTCTTCCTCGCCACGGCGGACAGCGGCGCCCAGCCCGATTGCTCGTTCAAAGGCGGGGCGCCAGGATTCGTGCGGGTTGCCGGACCCAATCTTCTCGTCTTTCCCGACTATGACGGGAACGGCATGTTCAAGAGCCTGGGTAATATCCGCATCAATCCCCACGTCGGGATGCTTTTCATCGGCATGGGTGAAAGACCCAGACGCTTGCGTGTCAACGGCACGGCGCAATTGTCGTATGACGATCCACTGCTTGCGCAATGCCCTGGCGGCCAGTTGCTGGTGCGGGTCACGGCAACGCATATTTTCCCGAATTGTCCGCGCTACATCCCGCAGATGCAGATCATCGCACCTTCCCCCTATGTGCCGCAGGCGGGGTGCGCGCCAGTCGAACCCGCCTGGAAAAGTTTCGGCGATTTCAGCGACGTGGTGCCCAAACGCGCGCCGGCAAGCTGAAGCGCGGGGCCGGTTGAGACTTCTCCCGCCAATGCCCATTTCTATTTCTTGACATTGAACGGGAGGCTCGAATACGTGCCCAATCGCACCTTTTTGCACCGAAATTTTCTCGCACGGGCCGCGAAGTTTTCTAGGAAATCCGCCGAAAATCCCTTTTCAAGCGTACGAAAAAGGGGGAGGGGAGTATTTCCGCCTGAGGGGTGATTTCCTAACCCCCAGGCGCTAGGAAGAGCGATGACCACGATCTTCGATTCCAGGACCAAGGATTTGCGGCCGCGTCACCCGGAAAAGGCGCAACGGCCGGATACCGCATTGCCCCGGAAACCGGATTGGATCCGGGTGAAAGCCCCCGTCGGCCGCGGCTACACGCAAACGCGCGACATTGTGCGCGAACACGGTCTGCACACCGTCTGCGAGGAGGCGGGTTGCCCAAATATTGGCGAATGCTGGGAAAAGGCGCACGCCACCATGATGATCATGGGCGACACCTGTACGCGCGCCTGTGCCTTCTGCAACGTGCGCACCGGATTACCGGCAGTGCTGGACCGGAACGAGCCGGACAATGTCGCCCGCGCGGTTGCCAAATTGGGGCTTACGCATGTCGTCATCACGTCGGTCGATCGTGACGACCTCGACGATGGCGGAGCCGCGCATTTCGTCGCGACCATTCAGGCGATCCGAGCGCAGGCCCCCAAGACGACGATCGAAATCCTGACACCGGATTTTCTGCGCAAGCAGGGCGCCGTCGAAACGGTGATGTCGGCGCCCCCCGATGTGTTCAACCACAATCTCGAAACCGTGCCGCGGCTTTATCTCTCGATACGGCCGGGGGCGCGCTATTTCACATCACTGAGCCTGCTCGCACGGGTGAAGGAGATCGATCCCAATGCCTTCACCAAATCCGGGTTGATGGTGGGCTTGGGGGAAACGCGCGAAGAGATCATGCAGGTGATGGACGATCTGCGCGCCGCCAATGTCGATTTCCTCACCATCGGCCAATATTTGCAGCCGAGCCGCAAACATGCGCCGGTGATGCGTTTCTGGACACCGGAGGAATTCAAGGCGCTGGAAGCGATTGCCCGCGCCAAGGGATTTTTGATGGTTTCGGCCAGCCCGCTGACCCGGTCCTCCTACCATGCGGGCGAGGATTTCGCGCGGCTTCGCGCAGCGCGGGCCTGAACCGAGCTCCATGCCATTCCATCAGGAAACCCGCATTCTTCCGTACACGGCGGATCAGATGTTCGCCATTGTCGCCGATATCGAATCCTATCCGAAATTCCTGCCCTGGTGTTCCAGACTGGTTGTGCGCAAACGCGACAAGCAGGGCGCGATCGAATTCGTCACGGCCGAGATGTCCATTTCCTACCATGCGCTCCAGCAGCGTTATGTCAGCCGCGTCAAATTGGATCCCGCTGCGCGCACCATCGAAGCGCGCCATGTCGAAGGCCCGTTTCGCCGGCTCGACACCAATTGGCGCTTCGTGCCGCTGGAAAAGGGCTCGGAGGTGCACTTCAAGATCGATTTCGCCTTCAGCAATCCGCTTCTTTCGGCCGTGGCCAATGTCGCCTTCGGTTACGTATCAAGCCGGATGACCGAGGCGTTCGTGACGCGCGCGGCCGCGCTGTACGGGTCAGAGGATTTGGAACAATAGTTTCAACGCTTCCTCGACGCTGCGCAGGCGCACCTTCTCGCGTCCGATATCGCCGAAGCGGCATTCCGCATGCAGCGTGGTATGGCCTTCGCGCGCCGCCGCCAAATGGACGAGCCCGACAGGCTTTCCCGGCGTGGCGCCCCCCGGTCCGGCAATGCCGGTGCAGGAAACTGCCAATTGCGCGCGCGAGTGTTTGATCGCCCCTTCGGCCATGGCACAGGCAACTTCCTCCGATACGGCGCCATGTTGCGCGATCAGTGCTCGGGGTACGCCCAACAGTTCGGTCTTGGCGAGATTGGTGTAGACGACGAAGCCGCGGTCTACGACATCGGAAGAGCCGGGAATTGCGGTGAGCGCGCCTGCGATCAAACCGCCGGTGCAGCTTTCCGCGGTCGCCACATGGAGGCCTGCGATGCGCGCAGCCTCAAGCAGGTTTTTCGCCAAATTCGCGATTGCATCGGAAAACATCAGATCCACTTTATTGAGAGGGCGCCATAAAGAAGAACAGCGGCAGCCAAACCCGCCACCACATCGTCCATCATCACGCCAAAGCCACCGGGCAATTTCTCCGCCGCCGAGATCGGCCATGGCTTGAAAATGTCAAACAGCCGGAAAAGCAGGAACGCGATGCCGTAAAGCCGCCAATCGCTTCCACGGACATAAAACGCAATCGGCAAGAGAGCAAACCATTGTCCGGCGACCTCATCGAGGACGCATTCCGAAGGGTCGTACAGGCCAACGCGCCGGGCGTGGATGCCGCAGGCCCAAATGCCGGCGAGCGTCGCCACGGCCGCGCCGATCAGCAAAACCGGCCACCCGGCCGTGACCAGAATCCACCCCAAGGGAAGTGCAGCCGCCGAAGCGAATGTGCCGGGCGCGCGCGGGATCCAGCCAATCCCGAAACAGGTGGCAAGCCGGGTAGAGAACGGCGTCATTCCGGGAGCCGAACCGTCGCCACCGCCTGCGCGGCAATCCCTTCGCGGCGCCCGGTGAAACCGAGGCCTTCCGTCGTCGTCGCCTTCACGCTCACGCGTGCGATGCCGATGCCAAGAATTTCCGCGATCCGGGCGCGCATGGCGTCGCGATGCGGTGCGATCTTGGGACGCTCACAGATCAGTGTCACGTCCACATGCGAAATCACGCCACCCGCCTCACGGACCAAGGTAGCGGCTTGGGCGAGAAAGACATCCGAAGCTGCACCGCGCCAGCGTTCCTCCGTAGGAGGAAAATGTGCGCCGATATCGGCGGACGATATCGCGCCGAAGATTGCGTCCGTCAACGCGTGCAGGCCGGCATCGGCATCCGAATGGCCTTCGAGACCGAACGCATGTGGGACCTTTACGCCGCAAAGCCAAACCGCATCTCCCGGCGCGAAGCGATGCACATCGAACCCTGTGCCGGTGCGCACATCGGCCAAAGCAGAAGCAGCCAAGCGTTCGGCCAAAGCGAAATCCTCGCGCGTTGTCAGTTTCAGATTCATCTCATCGCCGGGAACGCTGGCAAGGCGCAGTCCTGCACGTTCGGCCAGCGCAAAATCGTCTGTTACCTGCTCGTCCGCAAATCTGCGGTGGGCCTCGAGAATGGCGGCAAAGCGAAATCCTTGTGGAGTTTGGGCGCGGAACAAGTCCTCACGCGCCTGGATGGCGAAACCCTGCGCGGTCCTGCGCCGCAAGGTATCTGCCACTGCCAGCAAAGGAACCACGGAATCGGCATCGTCGAGCGCTTGCACGACCCGGCTGATGAGGGGAGCCGACACAAGCGGACGCGCGCCATCATGGATAAGCACCCGGTCGGGCCGATGCGCGGCGAGCGCTTCGAGGCCAAGACGCACCGATGCCTGCCTTGTGGCGCCGCCGGGGACAGGCGGCAGAAGGTCGAAGCCCGCGATGGCCGCCTCGTAATGGTTGCGGTCCTGTTCACGAATGACCACCTGGACATCGGTGACAGCCGCATGGCTGCGAAACGCTTCCACAGTGCGGCGCAACACGGGACGGCCCATGAGCAGGTGATATTGCTTTGGGGGGGACGCTGCGGCGCTTTGCACCCGCTCGCCCCGTCCTGCCGCCACGATAAGCGCCATGATTCCAGCCATGGTTCTGTCTATCTGCGACGGGTTTCTGTGGAAAGAGCCACTCTTTATCCTATTAATTGTTGCTCATCGAATAGGCATAGGCTATTAGTGCCTAAGATATAGGCAAATGGGCGTCTGGTGGTTAGTAAACGAATAGCCGAATCACGCGTTGCTGCGAGTGCGGGGTATGGGAACGCCATTGCTGGGGCGCTTCCTATGCCGATCCTGATGGCGGGGGCGAAAAACGAGCTTCTCTACGCCAATCAGGCCGCCGAACAGTTCTTCGACATGGGTGTCGGTCTGCTGCTGAAGCAGAAGCTTTCGGACCTTTTGCCCTTCGGCAGTCCACTGCTGCAGTTGGTGCAACAGGCACGCGAACGCGGGGCTTCGATCGCCGAACGCAATGTCGACCTCTCAACCCCACGGCTTGGCGAACGCCTGGCAGACGTCACCCTGACTCCTTCCAATGAAGGGGAGGGAGTCATTCTTCTGCTCCAGGAGCGTGGTCTTGCGCAGCGCATCGACCGGCAATTGCTCTATCGCGGTGCAGCGCGCTCCATGAGCGGCATGGCGGCGGTGCTTGCGCATGAGATCAAGAATCCGCTCGCCGGCATCCGCGGTGCTGCACAGCTTCTCGAAGACGCCGTATTGGCCAATGACCGCTCGCTCGCCCAGCTCATCTGCAATGAAGCGGATCGTATTCGGGCCCTGATTGATCGCATGGAAGCGTTTGGCGATCCGATGGCGTTGTCGCGCGCGCCGGTGAATATTCACGAAGTGCTGGATCGCGTGAAACGTGTCGCGAAAACCAGCTTCGGCCGCGGTCTTCGGATCGTGGAAGTGTTCGATCCCTCGTTGCCGCCAGTGTGGGGCGATCGCGACAATCTCATTCAGGCCTTCATGAACATTGTTCGCAACGCCGCCGATGCGGCACCGGCTGAGAATGGCGAGATTGTGCTCACCACGGCGTATCGTCCCGGCGTGCGGATTGCCGTGACCGGCTCGGGACAGAAACATCGCCTGAGCCTGCCGTTGGAAGTCACGGTTCGCGACAATGGCGCAGGCATCGCACACGATCTGCTGCCCTATATTTTCGATCCGTTCATCACCACAAAAACGCACGGCGCAGGGCTCGGCCTTCCGCTCGTCGCCAAGATCATCAACGATCATGGCGGCGTGATCGAATGTGAGTCCCAGCCGCGGCGCACGATTTTCCGCGTCCTGCTTCCCGTGGCTTCGGCCGAAACAAAACATCATCACAGCGAGCCCGTTCATGCCTGAGGGCACCATTCTCGTCTGTGACGACGATGCCGCCATTCGCACTGTACTCAATCAAGCCCTGGGCCGGGCGGGCTACGACGTGCGCACCACGGCCAATGCCGCCGGGCTGTGGCGCTGGATCGCGCAGGGCGAAGGCAACCTCGTCATCACCGACGTGATCCTTCCCGACGAAAATGCGTTCGATCTTCTGCCGCGGATCAAACGGCTCAGGCCGGATCTGCCCGTCGTGGTGATGAGCGCGCAAAACAATATCCTGACCGCCATCACGGCCACCGAACGCGGCGCCTATGAATATCTACCCAAGCCCTTTGACCTGAAGGAACTGATCACCATCGTAAGCCGCGCGCTGGCCGCGCCGAGCCGCAAACGCGCAACGACCGATATGGAGCAGGGCGATGAGCGCCTGCCCCTGATTGGCCGCTCGCCGGCGATGCAGGAGATCTATCGCATCATCGCGCGCCTGACGCAGGCCGATCTGACAGTGATGATCTCGGGAGAATCGGGAACCGGCAAGGAACTGGTTGCGCGCGCCCTGCATGATTACGGCAAACGCCGCAATGGCAGCTTCGTCGCCGTGAACATGGCCGCGATTCCCAAAGAGCTGATCGAAAGCGAATTGTTCGGCCACGAACGGGGCGCCTTCACCGGCGCCACAGGCCGAGGCGTAGGCCGTTTCGAACAGGCCGAAGGCGGGACGCTGTTTCTGGATGAGATTGGCGACATGCCGCTGGAAGCACAGACGCGTCTTCTGCGCGTGCTGCAGCAAGGCGAATACACCACGGTCGGCGGACGGGTACCCATCAAGACAGATGTGCGCATTATCGCCGCCACCAATCGCGATTTGCGCCAATTGATTCAGCAAGGATTGTTCCGAGAGGATTTGTTTTACCGCTTGAATGTCGTGCCGATGCGTTTGCCTCCTCTGCGCGAACGCATCGAAGACATTCCCGATCTTGTAAGGCACTTCCTGCGCAAGGCCGAAGCCGATGGCTTGCCGTTGAAGCGGTTCGACAATGCGGCGCTTGAACGTCTGAAGGCCCATACCTGGCCCGGCAATGTCCGCGAGCTGGAAAACCTCATCCGCCGGTTGGTTGTGCTCGATCCGGACGAAGTCCTCAATGAAGACGCAGTCTCGGCGGAACTGGCGCAGCTCGAACGCAGCATGCCGATTTCCGATGAGGAGGAGGCCAGCTTCACGGCTTTGGTGGAACGCCATCTCGCTTCCCATTTTGCGGAATATGGCGAGCGCCTGCCGCCCTCGGGCCTTTACGACCGCGTCATCCGGGAGGTCGAACGGCCTTTGATCGCGATTTCGCTGGCGGCGGCGCGCGGCAACCAGATTAGGGCTGCGCAATTGTTGGGTCTCAACCGGAACACGTTGCGGAAGAAGATTCGCGAACTCGGGGTGGAGGTGATTCGGGGCCTGAAATCCCACGGAACCTGACGCTGATAATTGCAGCGCAGCAAATTTGCAACATCCTGTGGCTTTGCTACACTCGCCTCTCTAAGGGATTGAATCACTTGAGGGCGCGGGGCCACACGGCCGAATGGCAAGCATCTCTGTCTTACGTTCGCGACTGATCGGCGGGCCCTTCAAGCTCCTGCGCGCGGCCTCGCGTTCGTCCCTCATTGCTCTGGGGGTCGGGCTTGCCGCGCTCATATCGGGCATCCTGACCTATCTCACGATTACCGGACTGACGCCCTACAATCCCACGCCGGCGGGCATGGTGGTCCTCATTGTGGTCGATCTGTCGCTGGTTTTGGCGCTGGCGGGGCTAATCGCTTGGCGGCTCACGCGGCTATGGACCGAACGGAGAAGCGGAGCGGCCGGCTCCAAACTGCATCTGCGCTTGGTGGCAATGTTTTCGGCCATTGCCGTCGTGCCGGCCATTCTGGTGGCCATCTTTGCGGCCATTTCTCTCAATCTCGGCATTGAGGCCTGGTTCTCAGAACGCGTCCAGACCGCATTGGCCAATTCGGTGAGCGTCGCCGATGCTTATGTCGAGGAGCATAAGCAGGTCATTCGTGGCGACATCCTCGCCATGGCAGATGATTTGAATCGGGCGAGCCCGCTGGTGCAGGGCGACCAAAAGCGCATCGTGGAGATTCTGGAAACCGAAGCCAAACTGCGCGCCCTCCCTGGCGTCTATGTGATCGATTCCACGGGCGCAGACGTCGCGACCGCAAAGCTGCGTTCGATGCCAGACCGCGGGCCAGTGACGCCAGAACAGATCGAACAGGCCAAAAGCGGACAGGTGGTCGTGCTTGCCGATTCGAACGAGAAGGCGGTTTCCGCCCTGGTGAGGCTCAACGCGTTTGCCGATGCCTATCTCCTTGTGACCCGTGCCGTGGATCCGCAGGTACTGGAACATCAGCGCCGGACCCAAGACGCCGTGTCCGAATATCAGCGCCTCAACCAGAACCGGTCCGAAATCCAGCTTACCTTCGCGGTTCTCTATGTCGTCGTGGCGATGCTGATTCTGCTTGCTGCGGTATGGCTTGCCCTTTGGGCGGCGAGCCGGATCGTACACCCCATCGGGCGGTTGGCGGGCGCGGCCGAACGTGTTTCGGAAGGCGATCTTGGTGTGCGCGTGGACGTCGGAGCGGACGATGATGAAATCGGCGCGCTCTCGGAGACGTTCAACCGGATGACCTCGCAGCTCGAAGGGCAGCGCAAAGAACTGGTCGACGCAAATTTCCAGCTCGATGCGCGGAGGCGGTTTACCGAAGCAATGCTGGCCGGCGTTTCCGCCGGCGTGGTCGGCCTCGATGGGGAAGGGCACATCACGCTGATCAACCGGATGGCCTCGCGGATGCTCAATGCCGTGCCGGAAGATATCGAGGGCCGCCATTATTCCGAGTGCATGCCTGAGTTGGCGGGGTTGATCCGGCGCGCCATTACGGAACCGACCGCGCGCGCATCCGGCCAAGTGGATGTCCGGCGTGACGGTGCACTGCGTCACCTCAATGTCCAGGTCTCCAGTGAGGCGGGCGACAAAACGCACGGCTTCGTCGTCACATTCGATGACATCACCGATTTGGTTTCGGCGCAGCGTACCGCCGCCTGGGCCGATGTGGCCCGGCGCATCGCGCATGAGATCAAGAACCCGCTGACCCCGATCCAGCTTTCGGCGGAACGGTTGAAACGCAAATATGCCAAGGAAGTGTCGAGCGATCCCGAGGTCTTTGCGCAATGCACGGATACGATCATCCGCCAAGTCGGCGATATTGGACGCATGGTGGATGAATTCTCTTCCTTCGCGCGGATGCCCGCGCCTGTAATCCGGACCGAGGAAGCCCAGGAACTCGTGCGTCACGCGGTCTTTCTCCAGCGCGTCGCGCAGCCGCAGATCGCCTTCGAGGTCACCGCGCCGGCGGAGCCCATCAGGTTCGATTGTGATGGCCGCCTCGTCAGTCAGGCCTTGTTGAATGTGATGAAGAATGCGGCCGAAGCAATCGCCGCGCGGCATGCAACAGGGGATACGGAGCCGGGACGAATCGCGCTCGATCTATCGGTGAAGGGCAACCGGCTGATCATCTCCGCGCAAGATAACGGCGTCGGCTTGCCGGCGGAAAACCGGCATCGGCTGACCGAACCCTATGTGACGACGCGCGCCAAAGGTACAGGCCTCGGACTTGCCATCGTGCGCAAGATCCTCGAGGACCATGGTGGCGAGTTGCTGCTTGAAGACGCGGCAAGGGGGCTGTCGGGGGAAATAATGGGGGCGGTGGTACGGATGGTATTCCCGTTGCGCCGGACGGGAAAAACAGAGCAGGGATTTACGCATGAAACAGAACGGGTCGCTGGTATCGCCTGAGATCCTGGTTGTCGACGACGAAATCGACATACGCGAGCTGATGGCGGGCATCCTCGCGGATGAAGGCTATGACACACGCGTAGCCTCGGATTCGGATGGACTGCTGCACGCCATCAGCCAACGGCGTCCGCACCTTGTGGTGCTCGATGTATGGCTGCAGGGAAGCCGGCTCGACGGCATTCAGGTGTTGGATATTCTTCAGCGCGAACATCCCGATCTCCCGGTCGTCATCATCAGTGGCCATGGCACCATCGAAACCGCGGTCGCGGCTATCAAAAAGGGTGCCTATGACTTCATTGAGAAACCCTTCAAGGCCGACAAATTGTGTCACACCGTGCGGCGCGCGTTGGAAGCATCGCGGCTGAAGCGCGAAGTTGAAGAACTGAAGCTGAAGACCGGTGATGACACCGAACTTTGCGGTGTTTCGACGGCCATCGGCCAATTGCGCCAGCTCGTCGATAAGATCGCACCCACCGGCAGCCGTGTTCTGATCACTGGGCCGTCTGGCTCTGGCAAGGAAGTCACTGCGCGTCTTATTCATGCGTTGTCGCGCCGCGCCAACAATGCCTTCGTGGCGATCAACTGCGCAATGATGGCGCCCTCTCGCATTGAGGCGGAATTGTTCGGCGTGGAGTCCGAGGCAGGGCACAAGATCGGCCTTCTGGAACTCGCCCATGGCGGGACTCTGTTCCTGGACGAAGTCGCCGATATGCCACTTGAGACGCAAGGCAAGATTTTGCGTGTGCTGATCGATCAGACGTTTCAGCGCGTCGGCGGCTCAATGCGTGTCCAAGTCGATGTACGCGTAATCTCTTCTTCGACACGCGATCTGCGCCAGGAGATCGAAGGTGGGCGGTTCCGCGAGGATCTGTATCATCGGCTGAACGTGGTGCCCGTGCGGGTGCCTTCGCTTGCCGAGCGGCGCGACGACGTGCCTTTGCTGGTGGCGCATTTCATGAAGCGCCTGTCGGCAGCTTCCGGGTTGCCGATGCGGGAAATCTCCGACGAAGCCATGGCGGTTCTTCAGGCCTACAACTGGCCGGGCAATGTGCGTCAGCTTCGCAACATCGTGGAGCGGCTGTTGATCCTGGCAACGGACGACGCGGCTGGGGCCATTTCCGCAGATTTGCTGCCTTCGCATTTCAACGGTTCGTCGTCGCCTTGGGCGCAAGGGGCCAAGCCCGATCTCATCATCTCGCTTCCGTTGCGTGAGGCGCGAGAAATTTTCGAACGCGAATATCTGCTTGCTCAGATCAATCGTTTTGGCGGCAATATTTCGCGCACCGCGTCCTTTATTGGCATGGAACGCTCGGCGCTCCATCGTAAGCTGAAATCGCTGGGCGTCTCATCGGCGCGGCTCGAGCAAGCATTCAACGCCTGATGAGCGGATATTCCCCCCATGCCCGGTCCGCGCCTGCCGGGCGCATTGCCTATGTGGACGGCCGTTATGTGCCGCATGCATCCGCAAGCGTTCATGTGGAAGATCGGGGCCTTCAATTTGCCGATTCCATCTACGAGGTTTGCGCGATTCTGGACGGCCGGCTGATGGACGAGCAGGGCCATCTGGACCGGCTGGAACGGAGCCTTGGCGCGCTCGCGATTCAGATGCCGATGGGGCGCGAGCCCTTGCGGGCCGTCATGCGCGAGATGATCCGCCGCAACCGGCTGAAGAATGGGATGCTGTATCTTCAGATCACCCGGGGGGCCCATCGGCGTGACCATCCCATGCCGGTGGTCCACCGCAGCAGCCTTATCATGACTGCGCGCCCGATCAGCATTGCCGCCGTCGAGAAGCGGCGTGCCGAGGGAATCGCGGTGGTGACATTGCCCGACATCCGCTGGGGACGCTGCGACATCAAGACCACAGGCTTGCTGCCCAATGTGATGGCTAAGACCGAAGCCAGGAAAATGGGAGCGTTCGAAGCCTGGCTTGTCGACCGCGACGGACGGGTGACGGAGGGGGCGTCTACCAACGCCTGGATCGTGACCGACGACGGCGTTCTCGTTACACGCAATGTCTCGTCGAATATCCTGGCGGGCGTGACCCGTCTTGGCGTGCTCAATGCCTTGGCGCGCGAGGGCTTCAATGCCATCGAGGAGCGCGCTTTTACCGTGGCCGAAGCCACCGTGGCCCGCGAAGCCTTCGTGACATCAGCGTCCGGCGGCGTGCTTCCGGTTACATCCATCGACGGGCACAGAGTTGGCGATGGCAAATCGGGCGCGGCCACGCGCCGCATCCATAGGCTTTATGCGGCATTTGCCCGCGCCGCCGCCGAGAACTTGCCTGTTTAAGCTTCGCAATTGCAGCAAAGCCCGATATTGTGGGCTAGGGCGGAGTGTGTTCCGTCCTGGCGTCTCTTAGCGGCGTTACAACGCAAAACAAATGGGGCTCACCCATGAACGATAAACCACAAAATCTTCAGGACACATTTCTCAACGCCGTTCGCAAAAGCAAAACGTCGGTCACCATCTATCTCGTCAATGGCGTCAAACTGCAGGGCAATATTACTTGGTTCGACAATTTTTGCGTGCTTCTGCGCCGTGATGGACAGGTGCAGCTGGTTTACAAACACGCCATCTCCACCGTGATGCCGATGGGCCCGGTCCAGCTTCAGGATCAGGACGCAGGCGCCCAAGGGGAAGGCTGACGCGCGAGAAATCCGCTCGACGGGGAGCCAGCGGCAAACCCTCACAGGAGGGGCGGCGGGCGATTGTCCTGCACGTGGCCAAGAAATCTGGCGCTGATCTAAGCCGGAGCGAAGCCTCGCGTCTGGAGGAGGCGGTCGCTCTGACTGCGGCAATCGGCCTTCATGTCGTCGACGCGGTCATCGCGCCGCTGGCTCGTGCCACCCCTGCAACCCTGATCGGCGCGGGCAAGGCCAACGAGATCAAGACCCTCTGCCACGCGTTGGAACCCGAAGTGGTCATCGTCAACGCCCAGCTTTCTCCCGTCCAGCAACGCAATCTCGAACGACTCTGGGGCGCCAAGGTGCTGGACCGAACCGCGCTGATCCTGGAGATTTTTGGCGAACGCGCCCGGACGCGGGAAGGCCGGCTGCAGGTGGAACTTGCTCATCTCACCTATCAGCGCTCACGGTTGGTCAAGAGCTGGACCCATCTCGAACGTCAGCGGGGTGGTTTTGGCTTTCTGGGTGGGCCCGGTGAAACCCAGATTGAGACGGATCGGCGTCTGATCGGCGAGCGCATCGCCAAGATCAAACGCGAATTGGAAGAGGTGAAGCGCACCCGTGGGCTTCACCGGCGGGCGCGCAAAAAGGTGCCTTATCCGGTAGTCGCGCTTGTTGGTTACACCAATGCCGGCAAATCGACCCTGTTCAATCGGCTGACATCGGCAGAGGTGCTAGCCAAGGACATGCTGTTTGCGACGCTCGACCCGACCATGCGGGGCCTGAAACTTCCATCAGGGCGGTCGATCATTCTCTCCGATACGGTTGGATTCATTGCCGATCTTCCTACCCAGCTTGTGGCGGCATTCCGCGCAACGCTGGAGGAAGTTTTGGAAGCCGACATAATACTGCATGTCCGGGATGCGGCCCATGATGAGTCGGACGCCCAGAAAGCCGACGTCCTCACAGTGTTGCATGAATTGGGTGTGGTTGAAGATGAGCGCAAACTGGTCGAGGTGCTGAACAAGATCGACCTTTTGGAACCCGACGTGCGCAACGCGTTGCTCACCCGGAACCGGATGGCAAGCCGGATGTTGACAGGCGAACAAGTCGCGGTTTCCGCGGTAACCGGCGCGGGCTTGGACGCCCTGACAGGGTTGATCGACCGGCTTCTCGGCAGCCAAGAACAGACCATGCGCCTGACCCTGGCGCTGGATGATGGCGCGGGGATGGCCTGGGCCTATGAGAACGGGCGCGTCCTGGAACGGCGCCAGACCGATAAGGGGCTATATCTCGTGGTCGCGGGCGATGATGAGGTTGTGGAACGTTTCTCGCGCCGTTTTCCCGGAAGACTGACGATCATCGATCAAACTCAACGGCGTAGAGCGATATCCTCATAGCTTCATCCACAGCCCTGGTTGATGGATGGATAACACCTAACCTGGCTGCTCGCTTCGTTTGGCGTCTTGCCAAAGTGCTTCCATTTCCTCAAGAGATGCGTCTTCCAATGTTCGGCCTCGGTTCTTAAGACCGGCTTCGATCATTTTGAAACGACGTATGAATTTCGTATTGGCGCCGCGCAGTGCATCTTCCGG
>DATARE010000181.1:0-2098 GCA_036264295.1 Micropepsaceae bacterium
TTTCATACTCCGGCCGGACCGATTCAAGCCTTGCATCGACGCCCTTGGTATTGAGCGTCTGGCGCGCCCGGTCGATGAGCCACGCCCCCGCTGTATCGAGCCGCCCGACCCGGCCAAGATCGAGAACCACACGCCGTGCTCCGTCGCCCTCCGCTAGAAGAGCGTCCGCCCGGGCTTCGATCGCAGCCGACGCATCCACCGTCCAATGCCCGCCAAGGTTGAGCGTCACCGTGTCGCCCACGCGCCGGCTGGAAAATTCCGGGCCGCCCGACAAATCCATCCTTTGCCCCATCTCGATCGCAAGAAGCAACGCAATCGGCTTCTCTAGTGGCATCTTGCAGCCGCTTGCGGCGAAGTCGAGGCGTCTCGATTAGCGCCGTTGCGTGCGGTTTGCGACACGCGCGAGACCAAATAAGGACTCGCCGCCTTGCCTTGTTGCGCGAAAGTCACGGTTCCCAACAATCTCAGTGTTTGCGTTGGACCCGCCTGAATCATTAACAATTATTTCTTGACTCCATGCGGAAAACACTCGCACTTTACTTCCTGCGGGAAACACTCGCGCTTTCGAAAATATAAAGAATATCAATCGTTAACTGTCGTTCCAATGGTGCACTGAGTGCGTGCCGCCGGTCTCCGACCTAACCTGCATTTATCGCGACGCGCCGCGATAGGCTGGACGCGAGCCGCTCGCTGTTGCCTTGTCCTCCTAGCTTGCCTTGGCCAATTATGGATGCCCGCGCAACACCCGCACGCGTTGGGTATTGCCGCCCATTCCGTGGTTCACGAGACTGCCACCAGTAGCTCCGGCGTCACGCCCGCGAGCTTCGATGCGTGTCAATCAAGCGTTCCCTGCGCGGCTCACGGCACCCGTGCCAATGACCGCAACGGCCCGGCCCCTTGCCCTCACGGCGATTGCCCCTTCTGCCCATGCCCTTGTTGCTGGTCGCACATCTATGCCGCGACGGGCATTCTGCCGCAGGAGACGGCGCGGGCAGCCTATGCGCCTACGTTTTCCACGATTGCCCCGCCGCCGGTGCTGCTTGGCTCGCACGCACGGTTCGCGGTTATTGCCGGACAGCCTCGCGCGCCTCCAATCCTCATCTGACTGACGAGCAACCACCCGGTGCCGCCATCTTGCGGCTGACCGCGGCTATCTCTCACTTTCAGATCGAGGATTCATCATGTCTTGTAAAGCTTCCCTGGCTTGCGCCGGCGCGTTCGCCGCAGCGGCCACTCTCGCCGGCATCGGCCTGGCATTCGCTCATGAAGTGCGCATTTTGCCCGCCGATCACGGCAAAATCCAACTCGTTGTCGGGTTCCACGTCGAGCCGGCATTCGAAGACAGCTTCAATGCTGTCGATGTCATTCTGAGCACCTTTGACGGGACCTGTCCGGCCCCCAATGCCAGCGTTAATATTGGCCAACCTATCGATGTCGATGGAACTATGGCCGCGAAAGACCCCGATACGGTCAAATTAAAGGTCGACGCGCTCTATCTTAAGAAAGCCGTGCCTCCCACCGGACCAAATGGCAGCATCGCTCCCGCGGGAATTGAGGCGAAACTGACCATTACCGATCGGTCGCCGCTGGCGGAAGGATTTCGCAATCCTGGGACCTACAACAGCTGGTTCCGGCCGACCCATCCGGGCAACGCCACGACAGGCGGCGCCTATGGTTTCCATATCTATGGCAAGGTCCATGCCGGTCCCAACAGTTTTTCCTGCCCGACTGACGTGACCCCGCGGTCACTCGCCGCAAGAACCGCGACGATCAATACCTTTTTCGTTTGCAGCGCCGCGGGCAGCCTCGTTCCGCCCGACGCCTTCGGCTGCGTGGAGGCCATCCAGCCTTTCCCGGGCGAAGCGGAAGACGGCTACGAGCCGAACAAGGCTTTCCATCCTGGGTTCTAAAGCATGAGCCTTAGCGTTCCCGGATCGCATCACTCACTTTCAGATCGAGGATTCAGCATGTCTTATAAAGCTTCCCTGGCTTGCGCCGGCGCATTCGCCGCCGCAGCCACCTTTGCCGGAACAGCCTTCGCGGCAGAGCCGGCACCGTTGCCACCACCAATTCCGATCTTTACTTGGAACGGCCTCTA
>DATARE010000296.1:0-5382 GCA_036264295.1 Micropepsaceae bacterium
ATTGGCTGGATCGGCATCACGGCTTCTTCATCGTCGATGCCATTGGCGATGAACATGCCGGGTGTGGTGTATTCCTGCCCCGACAGCAGCGAGAAGTGGATCTGCCACAGATCCTCGAACCCCGGCGAGGTGTGAATGGACATCGCCGTGAAGGGCTCTCCGCCTTTGCGCGTGCCATTGTTCATAATGGCAACGCGCGGGCGCAGCGCATGGTCCATGACGGGCGAATTCGAGGAATCCTGGCCGTGATGCATACCAAGCAACAGGTCGACCGTGGGTATGTTGGTGCGCGGGCACATCAGCTTGAATTCCATGTTGCGCGTCACGTCGCCCAAATGCGCGGTGCGGAATTTGCCAAACGTGATGTAGCTCGCCACCGACATCGGATCTTCCATATTGTTGTCGATCGGCTGGAAGTTGGCGCATTCGGGATTGGCTTGGCCCGAGCCCGGCAGCGGTGACTTCACGATGTCTCCATGCGACGCGACAATAGTCCAGTTCACGTCTTTCAGCGCGATCCGATCGCCGGGATTGGCCACCGTGTGCTTCGCGTTGGCGTAAAGCTTCGGGTAAACATCCCGCTCCCAATCGGCACCCGCGCCGGGCTGCACATTGGGCCCGTGGTCAATGAATTCCTTGATCGGGATTTGCTTGGCGAGTTCGGCCATGCCGCCGAAATGGTCGCCGTGGTAATGGGTCAGAATCAAATGATCAATCTGGGTCAGCCCCGCGTCGCGGATCGCATCCATGATGCGGCCGGCGTCCCGCACCGCCCCATTGGCGTTGCCCGTGTCGATCAGAACCGACTCGCCGGACGGAGCGACGAACAGAGTTCCATTCCCCCCTTCCACATCGGTGACATAGATATCGAGCGTGGTGCGGTTCTGCGCCGCACCGGCAGCCACCGGAATCATCAAAGCCACAAGACAAGCGATCGATGCGCGCATAAGCGTGCTCCCCTCCCAGGAATGGTCGTAAATCATGCGGATTCTAGGTTTGCCCGGCGCGGGCGTCAAACCTGCGAATGGGCGGCCCTCCAGAGGCCGAGCTGAGCACCACCGCCACGCTCAAGGGAACGCGGCGCAACTTTATTCGTTTGGATGACCGAGAGCCCCGCAGGGAAAGCGGGCAGTCAGGCATTCCAACAAGCGTTCACCCGTACAACCGCGACTTTTGGATGACGCCGGTGCGGGTGCACAGATCAGGAGATTTGACATGGCAAAGGCAAAGCAAATTTTTCTCGCGCTGGGATTGGCGATGGCCACAGCAGCGCCGATCACTGCTCTGACATATCAGCAGGCTGCGGCAGCAACCGCAGAGGACCTCAATAAGGACGCATCCCAAGCGCTAGATACCCTCTATCGGACCAATCCCACGGCTCAATCGATCGGCAAGCAGGCGAAAGCCGTCCTCATCTTTCCGAGCATCGTGAAGGCTGGATTGGTATTCGGCGGCGCCTATGGCGAGGGCGTGCTGGAAGAACACGGCAAACCCGTCGATTACTACAACTCCTTCTCCGGTTCCTGGGGTCTGCAGGCCGGGGCACAATCCTATGGCTATGCCGTATTCCTGATGAACGACAGAGCACTGGATTACATCCATAAGACCCAGGGATGGGAAATCGGCGTCGGCCCAACGGTTGTGGTCGTGAACGAAGGCGTTGCCAAGAATCTTTCGTCCACGACGCTGAAGGACGACGCCTATGCCTTCATCTTCGATCAGAAAGGTCTGATGGCCGGCATCAGCATCGAAGGGACAAAGATTTCGCGCATTAAACGCTAACGGGCCCGTCGCGGGCTGCCGCGAAGAGTCCAAACGCAAAAGGCCTCGCTGCGAAACGCAGCGAGGCCTTTCTGCAACCAAACCGGTCTCAGTCGAATTCTTTGGGCTGACCGCCAGGAGTCGTCAGGAAGCCGAGCAGGCAATTGTTGCTGCCGTCTTTGGCGACGTGACATTTCACGTTGATGTCATCGCCGACCTTCACGGTGTCCTTCTTCCAGCCGCCGCGCGTCAGAGCCGCCGGGCTGCCACCTTCAAGAGCCCACTGCTCCATCTCACCCTTTGCATTCTTGACGTCGAGGTAAACCCACACATGCGGGTTCAGCCACTGCATCTCCGTCACCTTGCCCTTGAGATCCAGCCATTTGATGGCTTCGTAATTCGCATGCGAATGATGCGCCGAAGCCGGCAAGGTGATTGCCATAACCGCAATGGCCGCGAGGCCGAATGACTTCAATTGCATTTCAGGCTCCCTAAAATTAGCGGGCAACTATAACCGTTCCGTGTGTCAAAGAAAACGGTCCGTTCCGCATTAAGTTTTGTTGATGTGCGAGGGATTCCTCGTTCCTCTGCGACCTCTTACCGCGTCCCGGGGCAGGGGTCCAGTACGACGTCCGGCCATGACAGCGCAGGCTCCCCCAGCGAGGAAATGTGGACCTTCCCGTCGTCCGTCGGCTCCAGGGCGAATATCACTTTGTCCGTCATGGGGTTGACGATCTGCCCCTCGCGCGCACCGGCCAGGATGAGCGTACCGTTAATGGTCATTCCGGCATTCACCACGGTAACCTTCAGGCCTGCCTCGCCACGGATTGTCTTGTTTTCCTCTGCGGTCTTGAAATAGGCCGCGTCGCAACTTCCGCCCGCCTGGTTTTTCCAAGTCCCCTTCACCGCGGTTTCAATCTTTGCGGCCTCCGCAGGAGCCTGCTGCGCGAGCGCCGATCCACCCAGCCCTGCAACCGCCACTGCCAACACAACCGATCTCCACAAGCTCATGGCCTGCCTCCCATTCGTTTCTTCTTGCAGCATAGCGGCGGGTGAAGCCGCTGCCAACGCGCCTCGTCTGTTTTGTGCACCCGCCATCAGGCGGGAAAATCAGGGTTTCGGCGGCTCCAGCGTCTGAATGGGTTCGACCGCATTCGGATACCAGAACGTGCGGTGGCAGGCCTCGCAAGCCGCATCCAGCTTTTCGCCCGCCACACCCATAGCCGCCAAATCCTTGGCGTCGATGGCCTTCAGCATCTGCATGCCGGCATCGTTCAGGCCGTGGGCGAACCCTATGAAAGCGGTCCGCTTTTCTTCAATCGCTTTCTGTATCTCCTTGGGATCTTCGATGCCGCCCTTTTCCTCTTCATCGAGCGGCTTGCCCTCATGTGCAACCAGCCGTCCCGGCATCACGAGGAGGTTGGTCGCCTCGATCAGCGTCAACGCATTGTGGCGGACCGCCGCCCATTCCTTGTCATTGTGAGGGGCTTTGTCCTCGACACCCTTTTTGGTGGCGACGAAACCGACCGAGCCCCACAGGAAATCGGCTGAAGGATCGACTTCCGAATCCATAAGCTCCTGAATGGTCGCAACTATCCGAAATGGCGATTCGGGCGGCGCCGCGGCCGTGGTTTTGGCGGGCTCCTGAGAGCAACCCAAAAGGCCGAAAACCGCCACGGCGGCAGTGAAAAGCAGATCACGTCGCATCTAATCCTCTATCGTCCAAACCGCTCGCACAGGAATCCCTGCGGAAGAATGTCGGGCGTACCGTTTCGGGCTTTCAGGCCGGACCGGCAAGGTCCATATCACATCAATTATCTGTGCCGGAAGATTGTCCGAACCTTCCATGTCCACCTTCGCCGCTCCCCGAAAGCCGGTGCATCCCCGCTTCGATATTGGCTCCCCACGTTGGGATTTCCCAATGTGGCAGCGCTTTTCCAGAGATTATTATCCTTAACTCGGCGATGGCGCCTTTTGAAGCGCTCAATCAGGCAGAAGGCTTAAGCGCTATCCAACAGGAGAGGAGAGTTGCGATGCGGCATTTCTCATGGGTGTGCACATTTGCGATCCTGGTGGCGCCAGCACTTGGATGGGCTCAGCCCGAACTGAGTGCCGGCCCCTATCACATCCTAAAGACGGTCAAAGCCGGCGGAGCCGGCGGTTTCGATTACATCAATGCGGATGTCGATGGTCGCCGGCTTTATATTCCGCGCCGGGGCGATGGTGCGCGCGTCACCATCTTCGATCTCGATACGCTCAATCCGGTTGGAACCGTTCCCAACGTCAATGGCCACGGCGCGGTGGTCGATCCCAAGACGAACCACGCGTTTGCGTCAAGCAATCCCGTCGCGATGTGGGACAGCAAGACGCTGATGCCGATCAAAACCATCGCGGTGCAAGGAAATCCCGATGGCATCCTGTTCGACGCCTTCAATCAACGGGTTTACATCTGGAGCCATGTCGCGCCCACCGCGACAGTGATCGATTCAAAGGATGGCTCCATCGTCGGCACCATCGACCTTGGGGGCGAACCGGAGCAGGCCGTCAGCGACGGCAAGGGCCATCTCTACGTCGACATCGAAGACAAAGCCAATATCGCTGTGATCGATGCGAAGACGCTCGCCGTCACGGCGCATTACGACCTCGCCGGCAAAGGCGGCACCTGTGCGGGCCTCGCGATGGATATCAAAAATCGCATTCTGTTTGCCGCATGCCGAAGCCCGCAGAACATGGTCGTGCTGAACGCCGACGATGGGAAAATCATCAGCACGCTTCCCATTGGGCGCGGCACCGATGGTGCCGTCTTCAATCCCAGCACGATGGAGGCCTTCAGCGCGCAGGTCGATGGCACCTTGACCATCATCAAGGAAAATAGTCCTTCCGATTTCGTGGTGGAACAGACCCTGCAGACCATGCCAAGCGCGAAGACCTTGACCTTGGACAGCAAGACCAACCGCGTCTTGGTGATGGGCGCGGAATTCCCTCCGGCGCCGCCGCGTCCACCGGGCGGTGGACAAGGCAATCCCAACCCGATGGTGCCGGATTCGTTCACGATTCTCGTGGTGGGAAAGTAGCGGCTTAGCCTTCGCATATTCTTGCGATGGTCGTTGCGATAGAGCTACGCTACGCTGAGAATGAATGATGTTTCGCGCGGTCGAAGACGTGACGGTACCCCGCGTGGCTGCATCGATGCGGCGGAGGAAACGGGAATGACCGAAGAACGTGCCGTTTTGGCTGGGGGTTGTTTTTGGGGCATGCAGAATCTCATTCGCCGCTATGACGGCGTGATTTCCACCCGCGTCGGCTATAGCGGCGGTGATGTTCCCAATGCGACCTATCGCAACCATGGAACGCATGCCGAAGCCATCGAGATCGTTTTCGATCCGACCAAGCTGAGTTATCGCAGGCTTCTCGAATTCTTCTTCCAAATCCATGACCCGACCACGCTCAACCGTCAGGGCAATGACCGGGGACTCAGTTACCGGTCAGCTATTTTTTACACGAGCGACGAACAGAAACGGATCGCCGAAGACACGATTGCCGATGTCAACGCATCCGGATTGTGGCCGGGGAAAGCGGTGACCGAGGTTTCGCCGGCGGGTCCGTTCTGGGAAGCCGAGC